>JANNDZ010000879.1:0-5594 GCA_031378395.1 Pseudanabaena sp. OTE_75_metabat_487_sub | reverse complement strand
TGGGTTTGCATCCGAATGATAACGAATATCACTCATGAAAATTAGGATCGCCCTACAACATTAGTTGTAGGGCGATCCTTAAATATTTTAGGCTTTGCTACCGATCGCGCCGCTTATGTCCTGCGCTTTGAGGCTTAGCTTAGATTCGATATATTCATATGTTTCTCGAAATTTAGGCAAGGACTTTAGTTCAAGGCGAGAACCATCTTTGAGGGTCAACACCATATCACCCCAACCTCCAAAACCACGAGGAACCGTGACAATTTTGGCAATTTCTGCGTACACAATATCCGTACGGTTTTGGCTTCTCCAACCACCTGTGACGGTAATGCGTCGGTTGGTGATGCGATAACGAACCCACAGTGCTCTTGCGATTGCACCAATACCCAAAGGGATAGTGATCACAAAAATACTCATTAGCAAGCTAATAATTAGATCGCCAATGTGGGGTGCGCCTTCATAGTAAACTTCCTCATTAACTGCCATGCAACATCTTCGCCTTTGCTAATAAATTCTTTAGGTCATCCCAAAGCTCTTGATAACTTGGCTTGCTCTGAACAGTAGTCACTGTTACAACTATTTGCAATCCATTCTTCAATTGTGACAGAAGTTGACGAAAAATGGCGCGAAGTTGACGCTTAAATCGATTACGGGTTACCGCCAACTTGCTGACTTTTTTGCTGACAACTATGCCTATCCTTGTAAAGGGGGCATTGCTATCAAAAAGAATTCGCAAATTCAAGTATGTGCCTCTGTAGCGATCGCCTTTGGCATATACTTTTGCGAAATCTTCACGCCGCCGCAGACGGTTTTGATTAGGAAGCACTAGAGATTAACAATTGTAAATCGAGTACAAATTATGGTTATGAATTAAATCTAGTAATAGCTGATCTAGCGATCGCTTATACAGTTGTGAGGCGAACTCTGCCTCTGCTACGACGAGCTCTGATTACTCGGCGACCTGTAGGAGTTTGCATTCTGGCACGAAATCCAGATGTGCGCTTCTTTTTGCGGACACTACCGCGTAGGGTACGTTTTGTCATAACCGTTACTTACTTATTTAGTTTCTAAGGATGTCATTTTTTTCACAGGCTTCTAAGTATAACACCTGTGTTTAGCCTATGTATAGTTTTACCAATAAGGCTAGCAATTCTCATTATAAAAATCGGTTTCATATATAAAAAGTAAAGGGAGCGCTCAGCGCTCCCTTTACTTTTTAACGAATGTACTCTTTTAACACGCTATTGCGATTAGGATGTCGCAATTTGCGAAGAGCTTTAGCCTCGATTTGGCGGATGCGTTCGCGGGTGACATTGAAGATTTGACCGATTTCTTCAAGTGTCTTCATGCGCCCATCATCAAGTCCATAGCGTAGACGCAAGACATCACGTTCTCTGGGGCTAAGAGTTCCCAGAACGCTTTCAAGATCTTCGCGTAATAGGCTCTTAGCAACTTGATCATCAGGAGTTTCACCCTCAGACTCGATAAAGTCACCGAGTCGAGAATCTTCTTCCTTACCAATGGGAGTTTCCAAGGAGATCGGCAACTGGGCGGATTTGGCAATAAACCGCAGTTTTTCGATCGTCATCTCCATGCGAGTGGCGATTTCCTCTTCAGTTGGCTTGCGCCCCATTTCTTGGGAAAGTAACTTGGTAGTTTTCTTAATTCGTGAAATGGTTTCGTAAAGGTGAACAGGGAGGCGGATTGTCCGAGACTGATCGGCGATCGCACGGGTAATGGCCTGACGAATCCACCATGTCGCATAGGTCGAGAATTTATAACCCTTTTCATGGTCAAATTTCTCAGCAGCACGGATCAAGCCTAAACTACCCTCTTGGATTAAATCTTGGAAAGATAATCCACGATTCATGTACTTTTTGGCGATCGATACGACTAGTCGCAAATTAGACTGCACCATCTTGTCTTTGGCGCGGCGACCAGAGTGGAGGCGTTTGCGAAACTCTCCGAGGGGCATATCCATTTTGACTGCCCAGTCTGCTTCCCTTACATCGTCAGGATGGCATTCAACCTCAGTAGCTATTTCTTCACGCTTTAGCTCTAGCTCAAGAAGATCGGCGATTTTTCGAGCAAGCTCAATTTCTTCATCAGCTCTGAGCAAGCGAATACGACCAATTTCTTGGAGATAGAGTCGAATCGAGTCTTCAGTAAAATGTTTTTTCTTGGTCTGGCTAGCTCGTTTTTTAGTCCCCCTTGCCTTGCCAGCTTTGTCAGGGTCGTCGTCAGGGTCAGAGTCTTCATCTGAGTCATCAATTGAGTCGTCCTTTTCGAGTTCGATATCATCATCTATGTCTTCAAGGTCTTCTTCAATTTCTTCGAGATTTCCGCCAAGTTTGCCAACAGGCAACTTGATTTCAATAGGTAGGTCGATGGCTGTTTTGCTCATGCCAGATTCCTCAGATCCGTACTGTCTAAAACTTTGTGCTACGGGGAATTACACCTAGATGATTGTAGCTTGCCAAATATAAAAATGGTGGTTTAGGCTACTTAGAATCATGAAAAACCTGTCTAAGGGGTAATTTACAATTCTTGGATTGAATCAAATTAGCGTAATTCCTACTTATATATTTATAGTCTAATGATGGTAAACCCGACTACAAAAAAAATTTCGACAAAAGAATTAGGAGCTATAGCTACCAGTCTTAGAAACCATTTAAGAATTACGTGATACTTAAAATCTCGTTTAAAGCTCTAGGTGTCTAGCCCCCTAAATCCCCCAATTCTGGGGGGCTTAAATATGGTTCCCCCCAGAATTGGGGGGCTAGGGGGGCAAAAACTACAATTCTTAAATGGGTTCTTATTGACATATCAAAGCGCCGCTCTCTTCTTTTTTGTTTTGAATTGCGATATTATTGCGATCGCAATAATATCTGCAAAAATATCGATGCGTTTAGATCCGCTTAACAGATACATTTGTTAAGTATTGTTAAATTTTAATCATGCCTAAGTCTAATAAAATATCTCTAGCTTCAATTGGTTTATATATTGGCGCAATTCTTTTCACAGTCGGGTTTTGGGCTTATGCTAAAGGCAATTCTACCCTCAATCTGATTGGCTTTTTCTATGGGTTCCCAATTTTATTGGGTGCGTTTGCTTTTAAGTCCTCAGAAGTAACGCCAATACCTGTAATTGTTCCTGAATCTGAAGCGGTTCTGGCTTTGCGTAAGTTACAAGAAACCTCGACCCAAAAGCAGTTGCGTAAAGATGTAACTCGCTATCGTTATGGGATCAAGGCGCATTTAGATGAAATTTTAGAAAAACTAGGGATGAGTCCCACCAATGAGGAGCGTCCAGTTTTGGTTGGACTTTATGAAGAAATTTCTCAATCTGAAGAAACTAAGGAAGCCTACAGTTTAGTTTTGCGATTTCGATCGCCTTTGATGGATTTTGCGGCTTGGCAACAAAAACAAGATAAGTTAACCCGATTTTTTGGTCCTGGGATCGTTGCTGTTGTTACAGAATCAGAAAATAAGGAAGTTGATTTAAAGTTGATTTCGGTAAAATAAAAAGCCAGTTTTTTTGTGGCGTGGCGAAGCCGCGCCACAAAAAATTGGCTTTTTCGGCATAATTAAAAAACAGAACCAAAAGTTATACCGACCGCGTAGCGGTCGGTATAGCTTTTGGGGTTTTATATTTTGAGCAATTTGGAGAAAGCAAGATTCAGTGGCTTTAGTTTCTTTGGTAGCTTTGGTAGCGATCGCAAGATCGGGAAAGTTGGTTAGTTTCCCGACCGATACTGTGCCTGCTTTAGCAGTGCGCCCCGATCGCAGTGCCGATATTTTTACGCTCAAGCAGCGATCGCCTGATAAGCCGTTAATTTTGATGGCGGCGAGTTGGCAAGAATTTCTGCCATTTCTCGATACAGATCATCCTGATTTGGAGACTTGGCAACAAACTGCTGCGAAATATTTTGCAGGTGCGGTGACGCTCGTTTTGCCTGCTAGCGATCGCGGCTGTCAGTTAAATCTTGGCTTTAAAACTTTGGGCGTGCGAATTCCTGATAGTAAAATTGCGATCACCATTTTGCAGCAGACAGGGGCAATGCTAACCACAAGTGCTAATAAAAGTAACGAGCCACCCTTACGCAAAATGCTCGAAATTAATGATGCTTTTCCCTCAGTAATGACTTTGGGCGATGCGATCGACATTAATGAGCGATCTGGTAGTGGATTACCGTCAACTGTAGTGGAATGGACGAAAACTGGTTGGGTAGTTCGCCGCCAAGGCGCTGTTAGTTTTTAAACAGAAAAGGGCGCTCAGCGCCCTTTTTCTTGGTTTAGATTGTTTGCCAATCTCGCGAGAATTTTTCTAGATTGGTTGTAGTTAGCTCTTTTTCTAGCCATTGCAAGGCTGTAACTTGACTAGCAAATTTTTGGCTGTCGTAATCTTGAAAGACATCAACCAGAGAAATGGCGATCGCCGTTTGTTCTGAAGCAAGTGACCAACGTTGAAAAAACTGTTGCATAGTCATTGCTGGTAAAGAAGCTTGAAGATTTTCCAAAGCAATAAGCTGGTTTGCTGAGCGCGTATAAGCTTTTGCAGCAGCAGTCAGATTGATAAGTTGTAGTTGAGTATTGCTAGTTGTAGGTTGAGTAGGTTGTGTCGGCGTAAATGGAGTAGTTGTGCCTGTACTTGCTCCCGCATTAAGGTTTGACCAATCTTGGCGAAATTGAGCGATTGTCTGTGACAAGAGTTGGCTTTGTAACCATTGTAGAGCAAGATTTTGATTAAGCATTTGGGTGCTGTTGTAACCACTGAAAGCATCTTGCAAAGATGTAGAGGAAGTTGCTTGTCCAGATGCAATTTGCCAACGCTGAAAGAATTGTTGCAATATTTCTGGGGTAACACTTGCCTGTAAGTTGTTAATTGCGGCTGTTTGATTTGGCAATCTAGCGCGGCTATAACTATTCGCCGCATCGACCAGACTAATCGCACTTGCAGATGGAACTGGTGATGGCGTGTTACTTGGATTAGTAGCTGCTACTGGGGTTGTGGGGGAAGGAACAAAAATCGAAGATGTTGGGGTTGGGGTTGGAGTTACAGGTGTTGGGGTCGGCGATGATGGGCGGACAATCTCCACAACCGTGACTGGCGGTGTCGTATCAGCGATCGCTGGCGCTTGTAATTTTTTCCATGTTTGCTCGCCCACTTTGCCATCAATGGTCAACCCATTAGCGCGTTGAAATGCAGCGATCGCATCTCTTGTACCCACGCCAAAATCACCATCAATGCGACCTTGGTAATAGCCTTTGTCTTTGAGTAGTTGTTGCGCTTGAGAAACAGCAGCCCCTTTGGAGCCTGGCAACAATGTTGGCAAGCCCTGAGCTGAAGTCGGTATCCTTGCACGCAGTTTAGCCCAGCTAGAACTACCAACAATGCCATCAGGTACTAATCCATTCTCTTTTTGAAATTTCAGGACAGCATTTGTTGTACCAGCGCCAAAATCGCTGTCAATTTTGCCACTATAAAATCCTTTACTTTGAAGAAGTTGCTGCAACTCAGAGACAGCACTACCCTTACTACCTTGTCTTAATATCGAGTCCATAGTTAGCCCAAATTAAAGTTAGAAATAGAGT
>JANNDZ010000867.1:0-1873 GCA_031378395.1 Pseudanabaena sp. OTE_75_metabat_487_sub | reverse complement strand
TGGGTTTGGAGTGAATTACTTAATTTTAAAAGTCTTACGATGTAAATCGCTATAACCTAATTGTGCGATCGCCTGTCGATGCTTGACAGTGCCATAGCCTTTATTAGTGGCAATATCATAACCACTATAGATTTCAGCAAGTTCGACCATACGGCGATCGCGCCACACCTTAGCGACAATACTCGCAGCCGCAATCGAAATTGATAGAGAATCACCTTTAATCACGGTAGTTTGCAACATCGGTCTAATCAGTTGAAATCGTAGCTTTTGATTACCATCAATCAAGCAAAGCTGCGGCTGAATCGATAACTTTGCGATCGCACGTTCCATTGCCAATAAACTCGCTGCCAAAATATTAGTGTCATCAATTTCAAGCGCCGATGCTATGCCAATTTCACAGGCGATCGCTACTTCCCGAATCACTAAATCTAATTGATCCCGCCGAGAAGCTGCTAGTTTCTTGCTGTCAGTCACGCCTAATTTCTCTAATTCCTGCAACTTATCCACAGGCAAAATCACCGCCGCCGCCACCACTTCTCCAAAGAGCGCTCCCCTCCCAACCTCATCTATTCCTGCTACTGGATGATGATTAATTTCTAGCGATCGAATTTCTAATGCATCCATTACTTAGCTCATCAGTTACAACGCTTTGCATTCAAACCAAAACCAAGAAATTTTTTGAAAGTGCTGCTTTGCAGCACTTTCAAAAAATTTCTTCTGGTTCGTTTGCTCGGAAATTGCTGTAGCACTCAATTCAAACATTATTTTGCGCTCTCACAATCTCACTGTGGCATTGTCCAAATATGCTCTAAATTCAATACAAAACCTAATAGAACATCTTCACCAGATAAATTTAATGGTGCGTCAAGAATCTCCATAGATTGACCCAAACGATAAATCGCCACACGCTTACTTTCAGGATCGATTAGCCACCCCAAGCGACAACCATTATCTTGATATTCCTGCATCTTCGCTAAACCCTTTATCCATGAATCTGTTGGTGATAAAAGCTCGATCGCAAAGTCAGGGCATAGTGGTAAAAACTTTTTGCGTTGTTCAGGGGTGAGGGCATTCCATTTTTCTATGGGTATCCAAGCCGCATCAGGAGAGCGATCACTACCTCTAGGGAGAGAAAAACCACCAGAAGAATCGAAAACCTTACCCATGCGCTCTTGCCGATTCCAAATATTTAAATCAGTATTTAGATCAGAATTCCAAGCGCTAGTTTCGCCACCAGTGGGGGACATAATTACGAGTTCTCCATTTGTATTGCGCTCTAATTTAAGTTCGGGGTTTGCCGCGCATAGTTCATAAAACTGCTCTCTGGTCAGTTTCACAATCGGATCGAGATTAACTGTATAAGCGGTCATTGGTTTCACTCCGCAAAGCAACTTTGATCTATTTTAAGCAAATACACTCTATAAAAATCAACAGATAGGTACGCGATCGCACAAGCTCACATAATTTCCTCAGCCAAAAGCTTACCCTTGACTCGTTCATACTCATCTTCAAGAAACCATTCTTGGGCTGCTTGATAATTCGAGTGAGAGACTACCAGTTTGTAATCTGCGGCAGGATTGAAAACATTACATTTGCCATCATGGTCACCAACAAGCATCAAAACTTTCGGCGGAAAAGGGATGGGATCAACCCAAAGTTCGATAAATTCCCAAGTTTTAGCATGTTTTTCGAGGGTCGGTGCGAGGGATTGCATGATACTCACCTGTAGCTTTTAGGACTTTGATCTCACCGTAATAAAGAGGTGTTTGGCTACCATCTATCCTAATTATGTAACCAATTGGCTCGGCAAAATATAGCCCGTATCTTTCATAGTCATCTTCTTCATTATCTGTGCCAGTGCGTTCTCCACTTA
>JANNDZ010000865.1:0-2906 GCA_031378395.1 Pseudanabaena sp. OTE_75_metabat_487_sub | reverse complement strand
TGCTAATCGGCGTTGGTAAAGAGATTGATGAAAAACAGTTAGAAGAACTAGACAATATGTTTGAAGGCAGCTTTGTGAAAGATGCCGCAGGTCGTGAGATTGACCTATGGGATTATCAAGTTGCTGATGATATTCAGATTTTGGAACAGATTTTCAAGGAATTTGTGTCAGCAGAAACGATTGTGACGCATTATGGACGCATTCTCAATCAGTCAGGAACGGTTTGTGAAGAGTATAACTTTGGTGTCCCTGCCCTAATGCGTTTTAAGTTACCTGCGGGTTCGACGGCTTTTACCCTAGAGTTTTCGGGTGGTAACGTGACGCAAGACATTTCGGAAGCTTTGCCTATCCCATTAGATGCACCTCTGATTACGGAATCTGAACAATGGAAAGATGTTGTAGACTTCGTATAAATAAGTAAAACCCAAATAATTGTTATCAAACCTTGCTTTGCAAGGTTTGATAACAATTATTTGGGTTGAGAGAATTGGTAATTAAACAGTAAGAGAAATAGAATGCAATGCTACATGAAAATAATTCCGAGCCTATTGAATTAGAACGTGCAGACAATGGTGAAATAAAAAATAAAATAAAAAATGAAGGCAAGAACGAATTAGGACTTGAATCAAAAAGCTACCAAATGCCAGCTAATCTGGTGGCGGAAGAGTTTGGCGAGGTGAATGTTTGGCGGAATATGTCAGAGATAAATTCTGGAATTGCCGTGTGTCGAGTGGAATTCTCGATCGCAATGGAGCCACAGGGGAAATTTGCTGAAGGTTGGCGGACTGGTCTTGCCCTAGATGCTAGCGCCTCGATGAAACGATCCTATGGGCGCAAAGTAGAAGCAAGAGTCGATCCTGAATTGTTGGTTGATTATATTAAGCAAGGTCGATTACGTTCTTATTTAGAAGATGGAGAGCCAATTCGGAAGATTGAACGTGGAGCCTTTGCGGAAATCCAAGAGCGTGGCTATGAGATTAACTATACGGCGAATATCTTGCAGCCATTAGTTCAAGATTTTACAGCTTATCTGGCTGGTAGTTTAGATGGCACTGGAAAAACTTCGTTAATTTATTGGGGCTGTGGTAATGGCGATGAGATTCAAGTATTGGGGGAATTTGATCATGCTAGTTGTCAGCAGCTAGCGATCGCAGGGCCCGCCACTTTCCAACTTGGTAAGACGACCAAGCTATTACCAGCGATCTCCTATTTCGTAAACCAATATAGCCAAGCCCCACAAGGAATTTATATATTTTTGACCGATGGCAGGATTGATGACTTAGATCAGGTCAAGAGCTATACCAAAGAGCTAGCGTTAGAGATTGCGGTCGGCAAAAGAAACTATTTGAAATTGGTTTTAATTGGGATTGGTAATGATGTTGATCGCTATCAGTTGCAGGAGCTAGATGATTTTGAGACTGGCTTAGATATTGATATTTGGGATTATAAAATAGCCAGTGAAATGACCAGTCTTTCACAAATTTTTGCGGAAGTGGTCAATGAACATCAAGTTATTGCTGATAGCGGCTCCATTTATGACGATCAAGGAAATTGCGTCAAATCATACACCAATGGCTTACCCGCCAAAGTTGATTTTTTAATGCGCGATGATTCGCAATGGTTTGAGTTAGAAGTAGGAAATAAACGCATTCGTCAAGCTGTAATTTTAGGTGCTGCTATGGCGATCGCGCCTCTAGCAAAGAAAAAGCTATTCGATTTTGAGACTCAGGCTCAGGAAAGTGAGCAGACTGAGACTCTAGTAGATGATCATCACGATCAAGAAATAGCAAGTAATCAGCTCGCCGCGCCAAGTAGCTTGTGGAAAATATTAGCGGCTTTATTAATTGGTGCAGCTTTTATCGGAACTGCGATCGCCTTTGGCATTTTAATCCAGCGATCGGATCGTAGTAAATTGCAAAATCAAGCAGTAACTAGGGAGAGCGAAGACTCCTCGCTTGAGTCGAAGACAGATGCAACAGATTCGACGAATAAAGTCAACAATAACTTAATAGATAATTCAGCTAAATCGAATCCCCAGAATTCTCGTGAAGCGATCAATTCAGCAGCCAATCTAAAAAACAATCCAGCAACCAAGAAAGAAACTAATAATAAGTTGAATGATATTGCTGACAAGTCATCAAGCAATAATTCCGACAAATCACTCGATAAGTCATCTAGTAATAATCCTCAGAATAATGAGAGTATTACTGGCAAAGTTGCGATCGCTAATCCTCAAAAACTAACTGGGGATATGGCTCTTGCCACTTTAGTGAAGTATGGGATTGTTCCCAAACCAAAAGGCACTCAAGCCTCTGCGGTCTCTCAAACACCTGATCTGAGCTATAGTTCAAACAACACCTCGGCAAAAAACAATAAGGATAATCCTTCTAAAAATGCTGCTGCTGATTCAAATAATTCCAACAATGTTACGAAATCCGATCGCAAAATTGCACTTGCAAATGATCCAAATTCTTCAACCCAGAATAAAACTAGCGATCGCATTATTAATAAATCAATTTTGCCAATTACAAATCCAGATGTAGAAGTAGTAGTTTTCTTTCCCTCTGATGAATCACGACTTATATCTAACGAAGAAACCAAAATTGAGGATTTCTGGACAAAAATCCAAGGGAAACGCGGAATCATTCAAGTTAGTGGTCATACCGACAGGATGGGAGACTATGACTATAATCTTGACCTCTCACAAGCAAGAGCAAATGAGGTGGTGAGATTACTGCGCGATCGCGGCTTGGATGGTAACTATAAAGTCACGTTTGAAGCATTATCGTGGTTGCAACCTCTGCGCAAAGAAATTACGGCAAAGGATAATGCGTTTAATCGCCGTGTAGTCATTCAATTCAAAGAGCAGCGCTAAGCAATAATTGTGGTGGGGGGGGGGGGGGGGG
>JANNDZ010000562.1:0-2481 GCA_031378395.1 Pseudanabaena sp. OTE_75_metabat_487_sub | reverse complement strand
GGGGAAAGTACCTTGGTATTCGATGGGATTTTGAGTGGCGATCGCGAAAAATGGTGACGGAACTTTGCGCGATATACCATCAACGGTGACTTGACTCTCTTCCATTACTTCTAGGAGTGCTGATTGAGTGCGTGGCGTGGCGCGATTGATTTCATCAGCTAGCAACACATTGGCAAATACTGGACCTGGCAAAAATTGAAATTCACCTTTTTGGGGATTCCAAATATTTGTACCCGTAATGTCGGTGGGCAATAGATCGGGAGTACATTGCACTCGCTGAAATTTCCCAGATATAGAAGCAGCCAGTGATTTGGCGAGTAAAGTCTTGCCCACCCCAGGCACATCTTCAAGCAATGCATGTCCGCCTGAAAATAGTGCGACTAAGACCAGTTGAATGGCTTCATCCTTGCCAACGATCGCCTTCGCTAGATTGTCAACTAACTGTTGTACTTTGAGTTGCTTTTCCATATTCCCCATCAAGCTTGTGAAGATCGAATTTTGCAATATTTGTCATACTAGCCTATTGCGGCTCGCTTGCCCACGAAAGCAGTAGAGGTAATTCATTAATTGCTTCTACTGCTTTCGTGGGCGTGGATCTGCTAAAATCAACTATGTGAGGACTTAGGAGTTACATGGCTGGATATACGCTGATTTTAGCGATTTTGATCTTAGGAGGCATGATCGCAACTTTAGGCGATCGCATTGGCACTAAGGTTGGAAAAGCGCGGCTTAGTATATTCAAATTAAGACCGCGTGACACCGCCACAGTCGTCACGATAGCTACAGGTGGAATGATTTCAGCCTCAACCTTAGGGATTTTGTTGTTACTAAACGGACAGCTAAGGGATGGATTATTTCGCCTTGAAAGTATTCGATCAGAGTTGTCTAGTAGCCAAGAACAAAAGCAAAAAGTTGAAGCTGAGCTAAATGCCGCGAAAACTGAACAGGAAAAAGCGCAACAACGGTTAGGGGAAATTAATAAGTCGTTAGTCCAAGCTTTGCGGAAACAGTCGGAGACTCAGGCTTTATTACAGTCAGTCGAGAGCAAATTTGAAAAAGCTGACGAACAACTCCAAAAAGCTTCACAACAAGAAGCCGATCTACGCGATCGCATTCAGAGTTTGAGTGCAGAGCAAGAGAGTCTCCAAGCTGAAAGTAAGCAGCTTCGAGATGAAAAAGAGCGGATTTCTACAGAGCTCACAAGTATTTCTCGCGATCGCGAAATCTTAAAACAGAGAGTTGATGAATCAGAGCAACGCTTAGTAGAAATTGAAAAACAACGGATAGCTCTTGGCTCAGAAGTTGCATCTCTAGAATCCGCCCGTGAGCAATTGCTGATCAGTCTTGAAGCTCTACGCAAGGGCAACGTCGCCATTTTCGCCGACCAAATTTTATCGATTGGGGTTGTGCGTCCAAATTTGAGCCAAGCTGAGTTGCGTCAGGCAAGTACCCAGCTCCTACAGCAAGCCGAGCGAAATGCCCGTGAACTGCTAGATTTTCTTCCTGATCAAGCGCCTAAAGAACCAGTCATTAAGATTACAGAAGCACAGATTGAAGGATTGCTCAATCGGATCAAAGATGGAAAAAGCTACGTGATCCGTATTCTTTCTGCTGGTAACTTTCTAAAACGCGAAACCAGAGTTGCGATCGCTGCTGATGTCACTCTAAACCGCCAAATATTTGCGGCTGGCGCGGAAATTGCCTCCCTACAATTTGCCCCTGACCTATCACCACAGGCGCTCGCATCAAGGATTGAGCAACTATTTTTGTTAGTCAGCTTTCGCGCTCGTCGTGAGGGAGTTCTAGCTAACCCAATTACAGGTAAAGTCGGCAATTTTCCCCCTGACGCTTTGACTGAGCTATTTAAGGTGGTGAGTGAACTTAAGTCTCCCTACGAAATTAAGGCTGTAGCCAAGGAAGCAATTTTTCCTGCTAGTTCTCTGATTTTAGAGTTAGTAATCCGTCAAAATGGTATTGAAATCGCTCGCTTTAGTTAGCAATTCGCGGGGCATTAAAACATGACAAACCTTACTTACTTTCAAAGTCTACGAAATTCTGCTTTTGCCAGACTTTATGCTGCTCAAACAGTCAGTTTATTTGGCGATGCTTTGACATGGTTAGGATTGGCTTTGTTAGCTATTGAGTTGGCTGGGAAAGATAGTGGAGTAGTACTTTCAGTAGCCCTGACGTTAAGGGTGACAGCTTTTGTGATTTTGTCTCCATTAGCAGGAGCGATCGCAGATCGCCTTGATCGCAAGAATATCCTGATCATTACCCACATAGCCCGTATGGTGATTGTGGGAACACTCCCATTTGTAAATGCAATTTGGCAAATTTATGTCTTAGTTTTTACTCTAAATGTATTCAATGCTTTTTTTACACCCACCTATCAGGCTACGATCCCTTTAGTTACGGGTAAGCAAGATTATGCACAGGCGATCGCGCTTTCGGCTGCTACCTATCAGTTATTGGGGGTGCTGG
>JANNDZ010000789.1:0-2821 GCA_031378395.1 Pseudanabaena sp. OTE_75_metabat_487_sub | reverse complement strand
GCAACACTTTTAAAAATTTATTGGTTCGGGTTTGAGCGCAAAGCGCTATAGTTATGGACAGAATCGCAAGTAATATTTTGTAAGATTATCTAGAGCCTCAGATTATGTCAGACGCAACCAAAAAATATCGCTTAATTACTCGTAGTGACTTTGACGGTGTAGTCAGCGCCGTGTTGCTCAAAGAACTAGATATGATCGATGAGATCCTATTCGTTCATCCTAAAGATGTGCAAGACGGGAAGGTCGAGGTCTGCGATCGCGATATTTTGACTAATTTGCCATATATCGAGGGTGCGCATTTAGTCTTTGATCACCATATGAGTGAGACGATGCGCATTTACGATACTCCAGAAAATCATATTATCGAGGGTGAAGCGCCATCAGCAGCAAGAGTGGTCTACAACTACTATGGGGGCAAGTTAAAGTTTCCGCAGATTTCGCAAGCGATGATGCTAGCAGTAGATAAATGCGATTCGGCACAGTTTGATATTGAGGATATTCTGCATCCTCAAGAATGGGTATTGTTGAGCTTTTTGATGGACTCTCGGACAGGCTTAGGAAGATTCCGTGAGTTTACGATTTCCAACTATGCCTTGATGATGGAGTTAGTAGACGCTTTTCGCACCATGACTATTGAAGAGATCATGGAACTTCCAAATGTTAAGGAGCGCGTGGAGCTGTTTTTTGTCCAACAGGAGATATTCAAGAGACAAATTCAGAGCTGTGCAGAAGTCCACGATAAGCTGGTTATAGTTAACTTGCAAAATGAAGAAACGATTTATGCTGGCAACCGCTTTATGATATATGCCCTATATCCTGAGTGTAATATTTCTATTCATCAAATGTGGGGAAGGCAAAAGCAAAATTCTGTTTTTGCGGTTGGTAAGTCAGTTCTCAATCGTACCTGTTCAATTAATATTGGTGAGTTGATGTTGAGGTATGAAGGCGGGGGACATGCTAATGCAGGTACTTGTCAAATTGATAATGAGCAAGCTGAAGAAGTTAAACAAGAACTGATTGATATCATTACTAGGAATAATGTGACTCAACCTGCCATGTTCCTCGAATAGAATGGCGGCGCGAAGCGCCACCATTCTATTTTGTCAAATCCTGTAGTTTATCGCGCAGTATGGCGAGAGCATTAGCACGATGGCTAATTTTCGCTTTAACTTCTGATGAGATTTCACCAAAGGTTTGCTGAAACTCTGGGATTAGGAAAATCGGATCGTATCCAAAGCCACCCTTACCTCGTGGAGCATCGGCGATCACACCTTTGCACAGCCCAACTGCATCAGCAACGATCGCACCATCTGGTGAGGAGATCGCGATCGCGCAAACAAACTGCGCGTCACGATTAGCCTGATCCTTAAGTTCAGATAAAACCCGATTAATGCGATCGCTATCTGTATCGGCATATCTTGCGGAAAGTACTCCTGGAGCGCCATTAAGAGCCATGACTTCAAGTCCAGAGTCATCAGCGATCGCCCATTCTCCCGTAGCGATCGCGACTTGAGAAGCCTTGAGATGAGCATTCTCTATAAAAGTTGCACCTGTTTCTTCGACATCAAGAGCGTCAGGTTTAGGAAGCAGGGTTACACCTAAATCTGCTAAATAATCACGAAACTCTTTTATCTTGCCAGCATTACCACTGGCAATTACTAATTTTTTTAATTGAGTTGATATATCAGACATTTGTTAAACGATTATTACTATGGGGATCATAAAAATTACCATTTATATGGCTTAAATTTATAATCATTGGCATTCTTTTAATTGAAGATAGCGCGTTGCGCCATCTTCAATTTGGTTCACAGCAATTTTCAATTAAACGAATTACTATAAGTTTTCCAAAAGTGCTGCCTTGCAAAACTTTTAAAAAACTTATAGGTTCGGGTTTGAGCGCTCTATGGTTTTAGTCCAAGGAATAAATCAGATTGGAAGCGATCGCTAGTTTCGGAATAGACAAAAACTGCACCACCAAGTCTATCAATTGTCTTTTGGAGCATTTCAGGGATTTCTGGTTTAGATGCTGGTTTCGGTTCATCAGTAGGAAAAGAGAAACTCTGAGAGAATATATAAAACTTAGCTACCTGATTGGCGATCGCATTGACATTGAGATAAAAATAGCCAAAGTTTGGTTGTGGCATATCCGCGATCGCATCGCGAAACATCTCTGATTCAGCGAGAGCAGGTTTGGGAATTGGGATAAATGCTGATGCTGTATTCGCTCCCAATGTCAGCATTAAAGTCTGGCGATCGCGCCAACCATAGGCAAAAATGCTTTGAGTTTTACCACTTACCCGCGTATCGGGAAACTCAAAGCTGGTCAGAACAGTCGTACCAACTTGGCGCTTTTTCACTTGGATGAAATCTTTACCTAGTTTGGAGAGTTGTTGAGTTAATTTAGCAAGAGTTGCATTCGCTGCTTCTGGTTGT
Source organism: Pseudanabaena sp. OTE_75_metabat_487_sub (assembly GCA_031378395.1). Taxonomy (GTDB): domain Bacteria; phylum Cyanobacteriota; class Cyanobacteriia; order Pseudanabaenales; family Pseudanabaenaceae; genus Pseudanabaena. The sequence goes on along the minus strand of JANNDZ010000789.1, from coordinate 385 downwards.
GATGTACGAATTAATGCTCCTACAGTAAAATCAACGCCGATCTCTTGAAAAGGTGAGCGATCGCTAGGGAATACCACAACTGCATATTCTCCATTGATCCAAGAGATGATATCTTTCTCAATGTCGAGATCAAATCCAGAACCAGCAATCAAAGGAGTGAGCATTCGCAAACCTTCGACAAGAATCTTGTAGGTAGCTTGCTGTTTGGACTCCTCCACAAACCATTGCCATTGACGATTGAGATTACGACTAGTAATCGCTCCATAGATATTTGCAGGCAGATGTGATAACAGGCGATCGCGGGTTTCCGTGTCCTTGGGCAATGAGGCTCTCACCTCAGAGAAATAACTATTACTCTTGCTCCGAATCCATTTGGGCTTTACCA
>JANNDZ010000637.1:0-2161 GCA_031378395.1 Pseudanabaena sp. OTE_75_metabat_487_sub | reverse complement strand
TCTGCATTTTTAACTCCGTTTTTTGTATTCAAGTTTTTGAATACAAAAAACAATGTATACTTAAACCATAAAATTCGTCAAGTAATTTGCGATCGAAAATGGCGCTCAAACAAACCATCCTTGCTTTCCTATCTCGGCAGTCCCTCAGTGGCTATGAAGTCGCTAAAGAATTTGCTGAAGGTTTTGGCAGTTGTTTCTGGAAAGCAAGCCAGCAGCAAATTTATGCCGAACTTGCCAAACTTGAGAAGCAGGGCAGTTTGACCTATGAGGCAATTCCACAGGCTGGAAGACTAGATAAAAAAATTTATTCAATTACTGAGCAAGGACTGAAAGAACTTACTGACTGGCTAGTCCTGCCCAGCGAACCGACAGCAATTCGCGAAGATTTAGGCGTAATGGGATTAGCCGCCCATTTGGTTCCCCATGAAGTGATGGTGCGGGAAATCGAAAGACGGCGGCAACTCCATGCAAACATGGTGCTTCACGTCAAAAAAATGGATGATCACTTTGCTCGAAATTTGGAATCCCTAGAGCTAAAGGATCTCTATATGCATCTAATTATCCGCCGTGCGATTCGCTACCAAGAGGACTGGGTAGGCTGGTGTGATGAAGTGTTAGATGCGATCGCACAAGTAGTAAAACCCAAGAATTGATTGGCGGCGCTCCACGCCACCAATCAATTCTTGGGTTTTATGTCCTAGTTCATTTGACAACAGCTACATCATAGCGATCGCCCAAATTTTAGAACAAGAAATATCGCTGAGCCATTGGTAAAACTGATGCAGGTTCGCAAGTTAACAATTCTCCATCAGCTCTTACTTCATAGGTTTCTGAGTCAACTTCCATATGAGGCAAAGCATCATTCAGCTTCATATCCAGCTTACTGATATTTCTTGTACCCTTAACTGCAAGCACCTGTTTATTTAATCCCAGTTGGCTAGGAATACCACGCTCGATCGCAATTTGTGACAGGAAAGTGAAAGATGTCTTGGCGATCGCGCCGCCATAGCTGCCAAACATCGGACGCATATATACAGGCTGTGGCGTAGGAATACTCGCATTCGCGTCGCCCATCTGTGCCCATGCAATGAAACCACCTTTTAGCACCATTTCAGGCTTGACTCCAAAAAATGCTGGATGCCAAAGTACGAGATCGGCAATTTTGCCAACTTCAATAGAACCAACATATTCTGAAATGCCGTGAGTAATCGCAGGATTAATCGTGTATTTAGCAATATATCTCTGAGCGCGAAAGTTGTCGGCTCTATGCTCTGTGCTACTAGGAAGAACTCCACGCTGCACTTTCATTTTATGGGCAGTTTGCCAAGTTCTGATAATCACTTCGCCGACTCGCCCCATTGCTTGCGAGTCTGAGGAAATCATACTAAACGCACCAAGATCATGGAGAATATCTTCAGCTGCGATCGTCTCGCGACGGATACGGGACTCAGCAAAAGCAATGTCTTCAGGAATACTCGGATCAAGATGGTGACAGACCATCAGCATATCTAGATGTTCATCTAGAGTATTTAAGGTATAGGGACGAGTGGGATTCGTGGAAGAGGGAAGTACATTCGCTTCACCGCAGATTTTGATAATATCAGGAGCATGACCGCCGCCAGCACCTTCGGTATGATAGGTATGAATGACGCGATTCTTAAATGCTGCGATCGTGTCTTCCACAAATCCTGCTTCATTGAGCGTGTCTGTGTGAATCGCAACCTGCACATCGTATTCATCGGCAACACTTAAGCAAGTATCAATTGTCGCGGGCGTAGTTCCCCAATCTTCATGAAGCTTTAACCCGATCGCACCAGCTTCCACCTGCTCGACTAATCCTTCAGGTTTACCACTATTACCCTTACCTAAGAAGCCTAAGTTCATCGGGAAAGCATCAGCAGCCTGCAACATGCGATACATATTCCAAGGGCCAGGAGTACAAGTTGTGGCATTTGTGCCAACAGCGGGGCCAGTCCCGCCACCGATCATCGTCGTGATCCCAGAGGCGATCGCTACTTCGATTTGCTGCGGACAAATAAAATGTATATGGCTATCAATGCCACCTGCGGTGAGAATGCGACCTTCTCCTGCAATAATTTCTGTTCCCGCACCGATAATGATATTTACATTATCCTGAATGTAAGGATTTCCCGCCTTACCG
>JANNDZ010000607.1:0-4697 GCA_031378395.1 Pseudanabaena sp. OTE_75_metabat_487_sub | reverse complement strand
ATCGTTTGTACGAACAAAAAGCTAGTATTAACGTCAAGTATGGTGATTAAATATGAGATTGCGGGCTGCGCCGCAATCTCATATTCTGACTAGATTATTTAGTGAGGAGTTTTTAAGGGTGATTGGTTCCCAGAAGTTCGGTAAAAGTAAATACGATCTATTAGGTAACAAAAAGAGATTTTCAGAACAAAAATCTTGGGCATCGACCTTATATCGTGGTGGGGATATCTTATTTGCAACTTGGGTAGGGTTGATTTGTGCTGTGCCACCTTGCTACATGCAAACCGATTTCCAAAGACCAGCCGAAGCTGCGGAACTCAAACTTGCTCAAGCCATTGTCCCAATCTCTCCCCGTACGGTTAATCCTCTCACCCTTGATCTCACCGATGATCTATTAGAGAGCGATCGCCAAAATCTCCTGCAAGCGATCGCTCATAGTATTCAATACATCCGCACTCCATCTGCTGCTAAGCGCTATCCGATCGCAGGAATTAGTCAAGATTTGATGGAGCGTAGTTTGGTGCGGTTTCGTCGGCTTGTCCAAGTGTCTCGTACTGCTAAAGATCTCCAGCAAGCCGTCAATCGTGAATTTGATCTTTATCAGTCAGTAGGGCGTGATGGTACTGGCGGCGTTCAATTTACAGGCTATTACGAGGCTGTGTACAAGGCAAGCCGCTTTCGTACTGATGAATTTAAATACCCGCTTTATAGTTTGCCACCAAACTTTGCTCAATGGCGATCTCCTCATCCTACTCGCGCCATGCTTGAAGGGAGCAAGCAAATGGCCGGTTTAGAAATTGCATGGTTAAGCGATCGCTTTCAGGCTTTCTTAGTGCATGTCCAAGGCTCAGCAAGGTTTGAGTTACCCGACGGCAATCTATTAACGGTTGGTTATGCAGGTAAAACAGATCAACCCTATCGTTCAGTTGGTGCAGAGCTAGTTAGAGATGGCAAAATGCGTCTTGAAGATGTGACTTTGCAGACTCTGATCGAATATTTCCAAAAAAATCCCCAAGATTTAATTAAGTATCTCAATCGCAACCCCAGTTTTGTCTTTTTTCGCGAGACCAATGGCAATCCTGCGACAGGTAGTCTCGGTGCGCCAGTTAGTGCAGAGCGATCAATTGCGACTGACAAGAAAATCTTTCCCTCTGGCGGCATTGCCCTAATCCGCACTGAAATTCCGTTTGAAAATCCCACCACAGGCAAGCTCGAATTGCGTCAAGTACAACGTTTTGCCCTTGATCAAGATACTGGCGGTGCGATTCGCGGTGCAGGACGAGTAGATATTTTTATGGGAACAGGCGATCGGGCTAAGCAACGGGCTGGATTAATCAAAGGCGAAGGCGAGTTGTATTATCTTGTATTAAAAAAATAACCACAATATTTTTGTTAAAAGTGTCGCGAAGCGACACTTTTACAGCAATTACCGATCAAATTAGTCATAAAAAGGGTCGCAGGGCGCAGCCCCGCAATGGGTTTTATATTTTTGGTTGTGGCGAGTTTGAAAGAAAATTGCTGTAACAAAAATATTGGTTTGGATTTCAAAACAAAGCCATGTAGGTAAAAAAGTTATGCCACAAGTCAATCCTTTTACGATCAGAATGCAAGTTGCAAGAATGTTTGAGCAAGGTCAATCACTATTTGCAGAACTCAAAGTCCAAGACTGGCTAAAGGAACGCAATCATAATCCTAAAGATTATGTAATTCGCTTCCATCAAAAAATGGCTCCCGTCGGTTCCATTTCTTCTGTAATGGTAGAGATAGAACTCATTCGCAAAGATGGGCAACTTATCGACGAATGGTTGTTACAAGAAATTAACCGTCAAAGCTAGATATGACTCTCAAAAATTAAACCCAACAAGGTTTCCCAAGGCATAAAATGGCGTAGTCATTTTATGCCTTGGGATTAAGAACTAGACAGAGGCAAGATTAGACGACTGAGGATGCGATTGTCTTCTAGTTGATAGAGAGATAGCTCTCCACCCGCCTCCACCATAAGAGTCTGACAGATAGCAAGATGTAAGCCAGGAGGCTGATCTAACAACGAAGGAGATAGAGGATCGATCGATCGACCTTGATGCAACTCCTGCAATAAAGACGCATCAACCACACCATAATCGGTAATTGATAACTCTAGAAGCTTTTCGTCAATCTGACGACACCAAAGATCAATTCTGCCACCAACATCAGATCGCCCACAGGCAAATAGCAACAACTCATTTAAGATCATCTCCATCTTCGCGATGTCACCACCAACAACTACATTGGCTTGATTATGCACCTGCGACCAAATTTGGCGTTGTTTTATGAGCGAATCAACTCTTTCTAAGGCACGTTTGAGCATGCCTGCTAGAGGGGCAGTCTCATAGTTGGGACGCAAGCGCCATTGCTCTTTGCGGATAATCTGTGGGAGTGGAGATAGAGACCCCTGTAATTGCTTAAGAGAACTTTGCAAGGTAATATTGTTGATACCTCCAGTTCCATTAGCACGAGCATCAGCATCCAATAAACGCTGGACTCCCGAACTAACTGTACGATAGATATCTTCCAAACGACGATGCTTGTACCAATTAAGCCGTTCTAGTTCTTGACGATTATGCTTAAGATGATCGACGAGTAGTAGGTGACGACGAGACCAAGATAGCTGATTTGCCAGCATATTAAACGCCTGCAATTGGCGATCAACCCAACGTCGCCCTACGCGATCGGCAACCAAAATCATTCCTGTTGGCTGGTGATCAGGAGTTGTGCGTAAAGCAGTCACCAATAAATGTCCAAGAGCAGGCGCATTTAGCCAAGCCTTAGTCTGTTCTGGCAAGTCATGAATACTCAGGGGTAGAATTCCTTCACTTTGGATTGCCCACTGCGCAAGCGGATCTTCTTCGATCGCAATTAAAGTTTCGCTGATCGTGAGCTGATACTCATCACGGCTAGCAAACACGGAAGCAATTTGTCCACCTTGACGACCTGGTAGCCATACTACTAACACGGCAAGAGGTGATTGCGTAACTTGCGCCATTAATTGCGTTGCTGTGTGATGCAACTTCTCAAGAGCATTGCATTGTTGGATTGCAACTAAACCAAATTGAACAGCTTGATGAGACTTTTGGCGTTCATCGGATAAGCGCTGCAGTTCATTTTGGTGAACGATTAACCCAATCTGCTGAGCAACAGCTTGTACCATTTCTCTTTCTGGGCGAGACCATGTACGTGGTGCTTCATGGGCAACTGCGAGGATACCTTCGAGAGTCTTCCCAATTGAAGTGCTGCTGACGATCATTGATCGCACATCAAGTTCAATTAATGAATTTCGCCATGACAGAAATTTAAAATCGCTGTCGAGATTCTCAACAGTTGCAGCATCAGTGGACTGCTCCATCATCTGCACATCAACGGTCGCTAATCCTGGTAAAACAGAAGGGATTGGGCGGCGATTTTTAGGATGATATTGAAAATCAATCCGAAATACATCATTGTCTTTGTCATAGGTTGCTACCCAAAAACGTTCTAGCCCAAGGCGTTGACATAACTGTTCCGCAGCTTGATCGAGGGCTTTTTGCCAATCATTATCTGAATATATGGCTCTGGCAATTCCTGCGGTGAGAATTTGATCGGAAGCAATGCGATCAAGGGTAACTTCCATCTCTTCTAGAGGTGCGGTAATGGCTGCCAGCTGAGCTGCACCACGGACAAAATTACGCTCATCATCAGTCCAGAGACGAGGTTCATCGCCTTCTACTGACAAAAAACCTAACAATTCTGATTGAAAAAATATTGGCGCAATAATTATAGAAACCGCCCCAAATTGTTCCATGACGCGATTGCTAACTTCGCCCTTGGTCATGGATTTGGCATCAACTACCACCACTAACTGATCTTTGGATAGAGCCTGATACAAACTAGGGGCATTTTGGACAGTTACTCCAGCTGTGTTGTCAACTGCTTGCTTGATTTTTGGACCTGGCTGGCGATTGGCAATCCGCCGCCAAAAATATTGATGCTCGCGTTCAAACCAGTATATATTGGTGTGATCGGGCATCACAAAGTTGTGGGTTTCCTGAACAATCTCTTCGAGGCGTTCAGTTAGTGCTGGGAGATTCCGAATTTTTGAGAGGATTTGCAGTAGGGGTTCATCAGGGCGCTTGGTATTGTGATGATGCCAATCGTCATCAAGGCGGCTCAGGGTGGAGCCAAGCGCACCGAGAACTACAGAAAGTCTGGCTCTTTCTTCATTGCGCGGGGTAACATTCCACAGATTGGAGCCTAAGAGGACTACCCCAAAGCTGCGATCGCGATGATAGATTGGCCAAAGTAATGTGCCTTGGATATCAAATTTTTGGGCTAATTTTTGCCATTCGCCACTACGTTTCTCTTGGCGCAGATCGGCGATCGGAACAGGCTTGCGTTGCAAAATCACCTGATCGAGCAAATCGCCCGCATTGAGATTAAATCGCTCTTTTAAAAATTTAATTTCCCCCTGAGGCGTTGTCCCACCTTTACCTGTAAGTCGGTGGTTCTCAGCGTCATAAAGCCCTATCCAGAGCAGTTTGTACTCAAAATTATCTCGAAGATAATCGAGCGTTGCTGTCAATAAGTTGTCAATACTGTCCTCATCACGCAAGAACTGCATGATTCGCCCAAGGTTAACAAATTGGCGATCCCATGGGTTAGCTCCTGCTTGACTCATATTTTTG
>JANNDZ010000539.1:0-2830 GCA_031378395.1 Pseudanabaena sp. OTE_75_metabat_487_sub | reverse complement strand
AGTCCCTAAGTTAAGACATCCGCTTCGCGGGTGTCTTAACTTTATTGGTTTTAATTTTGATATGCTAATTAACAACTGACTGCAAATTTATAAAGAACTATGCCTAGATCGCAACGTAATGACAACTTCGTCGATCAAACTTTTACCGTTATTGCCGATACGATTTTAAAACTCTTTCCCGCTAGTCAGAGAGAAAAAGAAGCCTTTGCTTACTATCGCGATGGCATGTCTGCCCAAGGTGACGGCGAATACGCTGAAGCGCTTGCTAACTACGAAGAAGCTCTTAAACTTGAGGAGAACTCCTACGATCGCAGCTATGTGTATTACAACATGGGCTTAATTCATGCCAGCAATGGCGATCATGATAAAGCACTAGAGTTTTATGAACAAGCGATCGATCTTAATCCTCGGATGCCACAGGCTCTCAATAATGTGGCGGTAATTTATCACCATAAAGGCGAAAATGCTCAAGATGAAGAACAATCTGAAGAATATTTCAATGTCGCTGCCGACAATTGGGTAAGAGCGATTCGCCTTGCACCAAACAACTACATCGAAGCTCAAAATTGGCTAAAAACTACTGGCCGAGCCGACATTAATTTATTCTTTTAGACTACCTCCTAAAATTCACAAAAGATTTGCATAGTTCTTTCCCCAAGATCTTAAAACAACGGGCTTAAGTCCCTTGTTTTAAGATTATTTGCTTACATTTATATAAAAAATCATGATTGATAGAGCGCAAGTTCGCCACGTAGCCCGTTTAGGACGGCTACAACTAACTGAGACTGAAGAAATTTCCTTTACTAAGCAGCTAGATAGTATTTTGGATTATTTTCAGCAGCTAAATGAACTCGATCCTGTGCTAGAAGGGGTTGAACCGACAACTAGAGCCGTTAATACTGTCAATATTACTCGTCCTGACATATTGCAACCCTTTGCAGATCGCGAGGTATTACTTAATTGTGCGCCTGATCGCGAAGAAGACTTTTTCCGCGTACCACAAATTATGGGTTAGATACCTATGGATACAGCAGGTCAACTCGATTCATCAACATCTAGTTTCTTAATACTCTTAGCCGAAGATAATCCTGTCAATCAGAAGGTCGCTAAACGAGTGTTGAATCACTTGGGATATCAAGCCGATATAGTTAATAACGGTGTAGAAGCAGTTAAGGCGATCGCCAACACAGCTTACGATCTGATCCTGATGGATATTCAGATGCCTGAAATGGATGGTTTAGAGACAACCAAATATATTCGTAAGCAAGAATCAGAATTACAACTCTCTCCAATTGTGATCGTGGCTATGACCGCAAATGCAACTGATGACGATCAAAATCTTTGTCGTGATGCAGGAATGAATGATTACATCAGTAAACCAATTCAGATCGATAAGCTCAAAAATCTTTTGCAGCATTACGCATCACTGAAAACAAAAAAATAGAGGCTGTGCAAAACACAGCCTCTAAAACAAATTTGTTTTAAGCAACTTCTGCTTCTGCAACTTCTACAGCCACAGGCGCATAAACGCTTATCTTTTTGCGAGTTTTGCCGAAGCGCTCAAAAGTCACAACGCCATCAACGGTTGCGTACAATGTGTCATCGCTACCACGACCGACGTTGTTGCCTGGGTGAAACTTAGTGCCGCGTTGACGGACTAGGATGCTACCAGCCTTAACGACTTGACCACCGTAACGCTTTACGCCAAGGCGCTTAGCGTTAGAGTCACGTCCGTTTCTTGTACTACCCGTACCCTTCTTATGTGCCATTTTTTTGTATCCTCATTAATAGTTAAAGACTCTTACAAACAAAAGGCGCAATGCGCTTTTTGTTTGTGATAACTGGTTTTAAGCAGCTTGACCACTGAGATTGATTGCTTCAACCATGATCCGAGTCAATGGCTGGCGGTGACCATTCTTTCTGCGAGTTTTCTTCTTGGGACGCATTTTGTAAACGATTACTTTTTTCGCCTTGTGATGGCGCATTACGGTAACTTCTACGCTAGCGCTATCAACGATGGGCTGACCAATAGAAATGTCGCCATCCATATTGACAAACAAAACTTTATCAATGGTCAATTTACTATCTTCTTCGGCTTCAAGTAGCTCAACGTCGTAAAATCTGCCGACTTCGACGCGATATTGCTTACCGCCTGTTTCAATGATTGCGTAACTCATGGTGTTTAAATATTCAGTAGATGCCGTACAGGTATTGGGAAATTAGCTTTAACTAGCTTCACCAATTTTTTAAATAACCCGATCCGAGCATGAAAGATCGTGCGATCTACAACTATACATGAAAGTTTGAAATAAATTTACGTCAAGCAAGAATTTATTTTGTGTCATGAGATTGCAAATTTCTTTGATTGTGACAAGATACATAGACATACTCCCTTCCCAGTGAATAATTAGGCGTGCCCCAAGGTACTGGATCTCGACAAGTGCGATCTCGACAAGTGCGAGTTGCTTCATCTTAGCAACCTCAATAAACTGGGCACTGGAGAGTTAAAGCGTGATCAACGTATTTGCAACTTTTTTGTTGTTATGAAATATGCGTTTCACCACCTATCCCCGATTAGCTGACTAGGGCTCTCCATGAGTGGCTAGTTAGGATCAAAAATTTAATAAAACCAAAAAACGCTTCGGCGAGCGAAGCCCGCCGAGACGATTTTGGGTTTTATTTGCACAGGTTAGGGACTAGCGGATAAATAAAGTACCATAAGAAACATGAAAACTAAAATAAAAAGAGAAAATGATAAGTGAAGAAATAAAGGCAACAATCAAAGATGCAGCTAAAAAGTTGACAGGATATCGGAAAAGAGACTTCATCG
>JANNDZ010000575.1:0-1832 GCA_031378395.1 Pseudanabaena sp. OTE_75_metabat_487_sub | reverse complement strand
GTTGCGCCCCGCAGGGGCGCAACTTTATGGGTTTTGGTTTGTTACTAAAGCATAGTGTCATTTTTTTGGGTAATCTAGAAAGTCTATTCAAAAATTTAACCTAAGGTGCATTGTTGACAACGCCCCCACCAATTATTCCGTTTCAACTTGCTTCGAGTCCCCATGGTTTAGCCAGATGGATGCCAATTATCTCCGTGTTGAGAAATTATAAGCTCCCTTGGCTAATGCAGGATATCGGTGCAGGACTAGTGTTAACCGCAATTCTCATTCCCGCAGGTATGGGCTATGCCGAAGCCGCAGGCTTACCTGCTATCTACGGACTATATTCCACGATTGTGCCACTAATTGCCTATGCCATTTTTGGACCTAGTCGGATTTTAGTATTAGGTCCTGACTCCGCGTTGATTCCCCTAATTTCTGCGACAGTGCTGCCACTAGCTAATGGTGATCCACTGCGAGCGATCACACTTGCAGGGATGTTATCAATTCTTGCGGGGGGAATGTGCATTATTGCGGGACTAGTCAAATTTGGGTTTATTACCGAACTACTGTCTAAGCCAATTCGATATGGATATCTCAACGGACTTGCGGTGACGGTTTTGATCAGTCAATTACCGAAGATGTTTGGCTTTTCAGTGAATGGCAATACGATTTGGGAAGAAATGATTGGCTTTGGGCAGGGCATTTATGATGGGAAAACTAACAATACGGCTCTAGCGATCAGTTTATCTTGTCTAATCATAATTCTTGTAATCAAGCGTCTTGCTCCTAAGATTTCAGGAGTTTTGATCGCCGTAGTTGGTGCAACTGTGGTCAGTTCTGTATTCGATCTCTCCCAGCAAACAGGAATATTCGTAGTTGGCGCTTTGCCACAGGGATTACCCACTTTTCAAATCCCTAATATTGCCCCTGTCGAATTCAAAACTTTATTTTCTAGTGCTTTAGCGATCGCCTTAGTATCTTTTGCCGATCTGAGTGTATTATCAAGGACTTTTGCAATAAGAGGAAGCTATAAAGTTGATCGCAATCAAGAGTTAATTGCCTTGGGTATTGCCAATATTGCGGCAGGACTATTTCAAGGATTTTCAGTCAGTAGTAGTGCTTCGCGTACACCCGTTGCTGAGGCAGCAGGATCAAAAACGCAGATTACAGGAGTCGTAGGTGCGATTTGTATTGCCATAGTTTTATGGTTTATGCCGATGTTGTTGCAAAATTTGCCCCAAGCGGCTCTTAGCGCAGTCGTAATTTCGGCGGGGTTATCCATTTTTGAAATTAGGGGAACTTTTCGTCTATATCAGTTACGACGATTTGAATTCGTTCTATCAATTGTTTGTTTTTGTGGTGTTGCAGTACTGGGAGTAATTCAAGGAATTTTTAGTGCCGTTGTTTTAACTTTAATAGCTTTTGTCTGGAGCGCGTGGAGACCACATTATGCGGTGCTGGGTCGTGTTGATGGCATCAAAGGCTATCATGATGTCTCTCGCCATCCCGAAGCTAGACAAATTCCAGGACTAGTAATCTTTCGTTGGGATGCACCGTTGTTTTTTGCCAATGCCGAAATCTTTTGTGAGCGGGTGCTGAATGCAGTTGCCGCAGCACCAACGGTCACAAAGTGGGTATTAGTAGCCGCAGAACCAGTAACCGATATTGATCTTACGGCTGCCGATGCGATCGCTGAACTCGATAAAACCCTATGCCAAGCACATATAGAATTATGCTTCGCAGAGATGAAAGGTCCCACCAAAGATCGCTTAAAACGTTACGGACTATTCACTAAGATTGGCAAGGACGATTTTTTCCCGACCATTGGGCAGGCTGTGGATATGTATTTG
>JANNDZ010000536.1:0-1716 GCA_031378395.1 Pseudanabaena sp. OTE_75_metabat_487_sub | reverse complement strand
ATGTTGAACAATAGAGAAAAAAGCTTTTTGTTCTGGTGCTTCTGCTGCTTCCAGAAGAATAGGATAAACGTCTCCCTTGGGATTCATTAATTTTATAGTTACGCCTTTAGGTTGTAACACGCGATTCAGATTGCTATATACCAGCTTTAATTCATTTTGGATAGCGCTATCTGGCGGAGTTACTTGAGACATGACAATTTATCTAGAATTTTTGACTTATATGCAATTCTAGCGCTTAATCTCACACTATATAATCAGAAAATTCTATCTATGAATCGTAAAAATCCTGTTTTTCTCGTTAAATAGGTAATTTAGCTTTGCTTAAAATACGCTTAATATTTAGACTAGACTTAAGATAATCAACCTCTTGTGTAATGACTATCATGCAAGTTAAAGATCTCACAATTGAAGAACTAAAAGCTGTGATTCGTGAAACTGTCATCGAATCCTTAGAAGACCTTTTGCCAGATCCAGATGCAGGAAAAACAGTCAAAGAGCAGTTTCAGCAAGAGCTATTAGCAATTCGCCAACGTAGAAAATTGGGAACTAAAAATATCTCAGCAGACGAAGTTAAGCAAAGATTGGGGATAACTAGCTGATGAGCTATCTGGTTGAATATGCTCCAGAGTCATTTGTGGACTTGGAAAAATTAACTCCAACAATACGAGATCGCATTATTAAAAAAATCGATTGGTTAGCCGATAACTTTGATGAAATTGTGCCTCAGTCATTGGCGGCTAACTTATCAGGTTTTTATAAATTGCGAGTTGGTGATTATCGGGTAATTTATGAATTTGACCGAGAGGAAAGATTGATTTTTATTGTCAGAATTAGGCATCGTAGAGAAGTTTACGATTAACACAATAGTTATAGATTTCCTGAGCATCTTTTAGAAAATACTCGATTTCATCAGGCAAGCTATAATTCTTGAATAATTAGTAACCTCATTAAGCTTATGACCACTTTAGAGATCCGTCATCAAATTGAAGAGTATATTGATTGCTTATCTTCTGAAGGACTAAAAGTAGCCGTAGATTTTTTGGCATATCTTGCAGAAAGGGAAAGCCAAGAAGCAACAGATGAACTACTCAGTATTCCCGATTTTTTGGACTCTTGGGAAGAAGGCAAACAAGATATCGCTAAAGGTAATTTGACTAACTGGCGTAGTATTCGCGATGACGTATGAAATTGCTTTAACAGATAAAGCTAGAGATTTTTACAAATTCGCTAGCCCTGCGATCGCAAAAAAATTAGCTAGGTGCTTTAGTACTCTAGAGCAAACTCCATACCAGCATCCCAATATAAAAGCCCTAAAAGGAAATCTTTCAGGCTTTTATCGGTTTAGAGCTGGTGACTATCGGATTGTGTATGAAGTAAATGAACAATCTAAACAAGTGCGTGTAACAAACATTGCTCATCGCAGTGACGTATACGATGCCTAGTCAAATTTTTAAACCGACATAGCTTGCACAGGCGCTGCGATCGCATTAACTACAGGTAACTCACAGCGATCTTGATAGACACTTAGATCAAACCAGAATGTACTACCAACACCAACTTCACTCTTGATATGAATCTCACTGTGATGTTTCTCAATGATATTACGCACAATCGATAGACCGAGTCCCGTCCCTTCGAGCGTATGCACTTTATCTTCAACGCGATAAAAACGATCAAAAATGCGATCGCAATCTTCGGCAGGAATGCCATAACCCG
>JANNDZ010000535.1:0-5333 GCA_031378395.1 Pseudanabaena sp. OTE_75_metabat_487_sub | reverse complement strand
GTACGCATCAACTGTTGTCTAAGGATGTTGAGTTTCAGGATTTGGGTTTGCTGGTTATTGATGAAGAGCAACGCTTTGGGACTTTGCAGAAGGAGAAAATCAAGGCGCTGAAAGGGGATGTGGATTTGTTGACTTTGAGTGCTACGCCAATTCCGCGTACTCTCTATGCGGCGCTTTCTGGGGTGCGGGAAATGAGTGTGATTGCCACTCCACCTCCCTCAAGGCGATCAATTCAAACCCATTTGTCTGCCTATGATGCGTCACTGGTGAAAACGGCGATTCGCCATGAATTAGATCGTGGTGGTCAGGTGTTTTATGTTGTACCGCGCATTGAGGGGATTGAGGCGATCGCTGTTTCTTTGCAAACAATGTTACCGAATGTGAGATTAGCGATCGCGCATGGACAGATGCAGGAGTCGGAGTTAGAGGCGGCGATGGTTGCTTTTAATAACAATGAGGCGGATATTCTCCTCTGTACGACGATTATTGAGTCGGGTTTAGATATTCCGCGTGTGAATACGATTTTGATTGAGGATGCTCATAAGTTGGGTTTAGCGCAACTGTATCAATTGCGTGGTCGAGTTGGTCGGGCGGGGATTCAGGCTCATGCTTATTTGCTGTATCCGCATAATCTTGAGTTGACAGATTCAGCTAAGAGGAGATTGGATGCGATTCAGGAGTTTAGTCAGTTTGGTTCAGGTTATCAACTGGCGATGCGCGATATGGAGATTCGTGGTTTGGGAGATCTCTTGGGTGAGGATCAGTCGGGGCAGGCGGATGTGATTGGCTTTGCGCTGTACATGGATTTACTTCAGGAATATATTAATGAGTTGCGGGGGAAGATTCTACCTGAAGTTGCGGATACTGAGCTTCATTTACCGCGTTTGGTTGCTTTTATTCCTGATAGTTACATAGAGGACAATGAGACGAAGATTAATGCTTATTTGACTTTGGCGAAAGTGAAGTCGAAGGAGGAGATTCTCAAGTTGGCGGCGGTTTGGGAGGGTCTGTATGGGGCTTTGCCTGAAGAAACTCGGGTATTACTCAGGGTGATGGAATTGAAATTGGTGGCGCGGAAGGTTGGGGTGTTTCGCATTTATGCATCAGAGGATGGACGCGATCTGTTTCTGGACTCGAAGCTGACGGATTCGCTTTGGGAGTTACTTCACGCAAAGATCCCGATTGAGTTCTATTATCGTTTCTTTTTCGAGAAGGGGAGAATCAAGATCACGAGTCTGGCTCTCCTCCCTGGGGATAAGCAGGTGCATTTCTTGATTGAGTGGTTGGGCTGTTTTTTAACTTGAGTTTTAGGCGATCGCCCTACAAACCTTGACGGTTGAGTAAAACAGGATTTTAGCTAATAATCACTATTTTGAATTTCAGTAAATTTAAGAGCGATCGCCATGATGCTCATCCTCTTATCATGGTTATATTTTACGTCTTATGTGAGTTGATGACTCGATTGCTGTTAATTCAGACATCGGAGCAGTTAATGCCTCAGAATAATGTGGCTTTGGACAAAATTAAGATAGGATGAAACATAAAGTTTTATCTCCATGGCAAATACAATAGGCTATAAATCTAGAATTTAAGCTTATATTACGGCAATAAACTAACTAGGCAGCTAAAACTTCTATACGATGCAAATAGTCAGATGCATCATCGCTAAGATGTTCTAAGCGCAGATTTACTTTAAGAAAA
Source organism: Pseudanabaena sp. OTE_75_metabat_487_sub (assembly GCA_031378395.1). Classification (GTDB taxonomy): domain Bacteria; phylum Cyanobacteriota; class Cyanobacteriia; order Pseudanabaenales; family Pseudanabaenaceae; genus Pseudanabaena. Next base: position 3,632 of record JANNDZ010000535.1, on the reverse strand, counting down.
TAGTTTATTATTTCTGGAGCATTAAGTTCTGACTCTATTTTCTGTAAAAGACTAACTACTTTTTTCCACTCATGTTTCTGATGATAGGCATAATTTAGCAATACTGCACCTTGAGCAACACAATCCTGCTTACTAAAATCTCTAGACACACTTTTTAGCTTTACATAATCCAATTTGTCATCCCACTCATATGGCTCAGTTCGTCCAAATAAAAGTTCAATTGCAAAACGATCTGCCTGATTTTCTTCTTCATCACGCTCTTGCTTCAGTAAGTTTTCATCCAGCAACATTCCATCTTTTACATGACCAAGCACAATATGTCCGAGTTCATGAGCCAATATGAACAAAAGTCTAGAAGGAAACTTTTGAGCAGAGCCAATGATAATAACTGGACGATCATGAAAATTTGATGCAATCCCATCAGGCTTACAAGTATTTTTAGGGAACTTATTGAAGTGAACTACTGGTAAGTAGTGATCCCAGCAGTACTTTATTAAACTATGTAAATTAATACTGCCATACTTCGCCAGAATTTCTTTTCTGATTTGAAAAGAAGTATCTGGCATCAAAATATAGGGTTCGCTAATAGAGCTACCAACAATTCCTACTAATCTCCAATTCAGAGAACTAGCAAGTTTTAATTGCTCTATTCTAGTATTCTTATTCTTTTTGAATTTTGGATTAGGGATAGGTGAGAATTCAAGTGGCATATCCAACTTTAAAATACTCTCAACATCTAAACTTAACCTTCTAGATAGACTATGAGCAAGATTAACAAAGTTGCTGGGAGTGATTTCTATATCGAAATTCCACCAACTCGGCATAATTACGCTATCTACATATTTACGGGGTAATCCTTTTTCTTTTAAGTTTTCATAAACCTTGTTAGGTATTACTTTAGATGCATCTGGTTGACGAAAAGCTTTATGAGCAATAACGTATCCATCACGGCGCTTCTTAACGATTTGAGGTGTAGATTTATTCTTTTCATCTTGATCGATAGATTCAAGACTTTGATAGAACTTAGCTATAATTCTAGAAACGTAGTTTCCTTTAGACTCCTCTTCATTATCTTCAGCAAAACAGAGAAATTCAAACTTATTAGAAATTTCTACTTCAAATTCACTCTTTAAGGATTCTTCCACACCTTGAACGATAACTGGTGAAGCAATAATGATATGTGATGGATTAATTTTCTCTATTAAATGAGTTAGGTTTGTTCTGAGAACACAATCATCAGAAATAACAGATGAGACAACGATGAGGTAGTCTATGGGATCGCAAATAGGCTCCATATATTCCTTAACAATAGGAGCTACCATTAACTCCTTAATGCCGCTAGGAGCAAAGCGATGATTCCAAAAACAAGCAAAACCTAAATTAGATATCTTTGCATCAATTACTTCAAGGATTCCTTTCGCCAAATAGTCAGCATCCTCAACAGTTGTAGCAATATAAAGTTTTTTATATCCACTACCTATAAATTTACTGTTTATAAAACTTAGAATATTTTCGCCTAATCTTCGCCCCAGTTGATACATAGCGGGATCGCTACTCAAAGAGTTGTTTGCTGGATCGCTTAAATGCTCCAACAACTCTTCTACAGACTGATCTAAATATGTGCAATTAACCCTAATCATGGGTGTAACCAACGTAATTAATACCCTTACGACAAGTATACTCAATATTCAATGTTTTGTCTTTAAGTTTAGATACAAAGCTGAATTTTAAGTTATAAAATTTTAAAATATAAAACAATTATCCATTTTCTCAACATTAAATTTGATAAATTTTTATGCAGAAAACTTCTTGATTAGCCGAAGTATTTATAAAGCTAGGTCAAAACAACCTCAACATCTTCCCAAGTTGAAGGCAGCTTTTCTTTAATCCATTTTTCAAATTTTTTAAACCCGTCAGTCCCTAATGCGTGTCTATATTGTCCCCTAGACAGACCTTCAGGATATTGTAAATCTAGATAACCACCTGCAATCTCTACAACAATCCCAATATTTTCTAAAATTTCACGAACCTCTGGATCTATGTCTACGTTTTCAGTATCAAATGTGCAAATATATGTAGGCTCTTTAACATTTACAACAATTCTTTGCATAAATTCATTAATGTTTACTCTTCCTGTCTGAGACAACCATTCAGCTAATATTTGTTTGACAGCGACCTCCAACCCGTAAAAATAAGATTTGGTACAGATTGTGGCGATCGCATTTTTAAAATCAGATTCATCTTTAAGCAACTCGCGAAGATCTTTGGCGTTAGGAAACAGGCAAACCTGAGTGAAATCTTGTATATCTTTTGGAATAGTCTTATTTCTATTTCTGAAGTTGGTTTCAGAAGAAAGAACTAATACGATGTTAGAAGTTTTGCCAAGTAAATCGGTATTTATCTTGTACTGCCATAGAAAGTCTTCCCAGAGACAGTATGAATTTTTATTTTCCGAATCATTCCAAGTTAAATTTGAGTCACAATTTTTTAGTTGAAAGTTATTGACATGGTTTTTTGTTCGATCCTCCACCATAAAGTCATCCACAAAAGAGTTATCTACTTGTGTCTCTATAAATATTTCTCGTGACTCTTGCCGAACTAATGGGTAGGCAAGTGCAATTTGATAAACAGCAAACAACCCTTCGTATGAGACACCCTTTTGATTGGATTTACCTCCCCTATTTTTGTTTTTCAAATACTTATAAACATCTTCACCAAACTTTTCCTTAATCTTGTCGTCATCAACCATACTTTGCTCTGGCTAAGATTTTTTCATGTTTGATCTTTAAGAACTCAAACCTAGTCAGACAGAGCCTTGTTTGAACAGAGTGACAGGCTGGGATCGTTATCTCTTTAATACTAGCACTCTCAAGCCTAGAGTGCTAATGTGCTGATAACCGAACCTAAAAACTATGTAATAGATTTATCTTTAGCATCTTTAGCTCTTTTACAAACAAAATTTGACCGTTCATCTAGGGAAGTAGGTGAAACTTGATTTTACTTGCAAATTTCATCTTTTGTAAGGATTTCATTTGCCATCTTTAACTAATTTCACTTACTTACCAATATGAGCGAACATTTTAGCTAATATTCGCAGTGATCTGACTTTATGGGATTAAGGGCGATCTCCATTCACCTACAACAAAATCAAAATTGCTATATAAATGGTAAAGCGATCGCTACATTTATCCATCCTTTTGGCTTATGCCTGACAACATCGACTATCTGCAAGGCATTGTGGAACGCCTGACTTTTCACTCGGAGGAGACGGGTTATACCGTGGCGCGACTAAAAGTACCCAAGGCTCAAGACCTAATTACCGTAGTCGGTAACTTTGCCAATATCCAAGCAGGACAGACCCTTGCCCTAGAAGGCACATGGCGATCGCATCCTAAATTTGGCGACCAATTCCAAGTTACTCAATACCGTGAGACTAAACCCGCCACGATTACAGGAATTGAGAAATATCTTGGCAGTGGTCTGATTAAAGGCGTGGGACCAGTCACCGCTAAACGCATCGTCGCTCATTTTGGCTTGGATACCCTTGACATCATTGAAAATGAGATTGACCGTCTGATTGAAGTTCCTGGTATTGCCAAGAAACGGGTGAAGATGATCAAAACTGCTTGGGA
>JANNDZ010000522.1:0-7711 GCA_031378395.1 Pseudanabaena sp. OTE_75_metabat_487_sub | reverse complement strand
AGCTCGCATCCATTCTGCTTCTGAGGCAAAACCCTCAACCCTTTCTACAAGAACTCTTCCATACCAACTGCGGTCAAAAATAGTGACCCGACCAGCCCGTGGCAGATGTCGCCAAAACCGCCACAGATAATGATGCGATCGCTCTTCGTCCGTCGGCGCAGCAATAGGAATCACCTGATAGTCACGCGCATCTAGTGCTGATGTAACACGGCGGATTAGTCCTCCTTTGCCTGCGGCATCCCATCCCTCAAAAACAAGGATCACTGATTTCCCAAAAGACTTCCCTTGACGGAATAGTAAATTTAGACGGCCTTGGTATTTTTCCAACAATCTCTTGTAGTCCTCTTCACTCAGGCTTTGCTTTAGATTGAGAGTGTCCAGAATTGTGAAGGAGTTGTCAGTTTGAACTGGAGGTGGGGATATTTTAATAGCCTTCGCATTGTCTTGTACATTTTCTATGGCAATACGTTTAGACACTAAGTCGAGGATATATTTCCCTACTGTAATGCTTCGATATCTCTTATCAGCGCCCTCAATGATAAGCCAAGGAGCTTCACCTGTACTTGTGGTACGAAGGGCTCGTTCTGAAGTGCGCCGAAACTTATCGTAAAGCTTGAAATGTTGCCAATCCAAATCGTTAACTCGCCAGCGTGTGTCGGGATTTTTTATCAGCAATTTTAGACGATCAGATTGTGCTTTTTTACTTAGATGGAACCAGAATTTAATGATCAGTGCCCCATCATCCACCAATGCTTTCTCAAAAGCATTGATTTGCATCATTGCCACGTCTAGATCTCCAACCTTTGTCTTGCCATAGACGCAATCGATGATTGGTCGCGTATACCATGATCCAAATAGAATGCCGATTCGACCTGTCGGCGGGAGAACTCGCCAAAATCTCCAAGCTTCTGGACGCTCGCGCTCTTCATCGGATGCGGCTCCAAAAGCGTAGGTTTCGAGATAATGTGGGTCAATCCACTCATGGAGTAAATTAACAGTTTCTCCCTTGCCAGCACCATCTACTCCCCCTATCAAAATAATCACTGGGAAGGAAGCATTTTTGAGATCTTCCTGAACTTCTAAGAGTTGAATACGCAGAGAAGGCTCTTGAGCTTCATACTCTACTTTATTGAGCTTATGCCCGATTTCAGCTGATTCAAACATAGAATGAGTACCAATCCTCAATCAAACATCAAAAATCTCTGTAGCAATCTGACGTAAGTCATCGCTGCTGTTATTTAGAGGAAGTTGATAGACCCACTCACTTTAATTGTGCGTGAAATTGGGTGATAGAAAGAGTGAATGATATAAATCGTAACTGTTGTTCATTAAGCCCCATAAGATTTACAGCAATTTGCTTTCAAATCCACCACAAATAAGAATATGGAACCCATTGCGGGGCTTTGTCCTGCGACCCTTCTTGTAGCGAGTTTGATCGAATACTGCTGTATGTGGCACTGGTCAGCTAAATCGGGATCGACGTATTTGCGTCTTTTTTATCGGCATGGAATGGACGTTTCAGAAGCCCTCCCACATTAGCTGACCAGTGCCTAGAATTACTAATTAAATTTTCTTCAAATTGAAGTTCTAGTGGAATTAATTCTATTAAATTTTTGCCGATGATCTCGTGAGCTTTGTAGCCGAACAATTTCTCTGCGGCTTTATTCCAACTGGTAATTTCTCCATCAAGGGTTTTGTTCATGATCGCATCTTGAGAGGACTCGACGATCGCTGCTATTTGTGCTAATTTATCCTGATCAGCTTGTTCGAGACAATAATTATTACTATTTAAATCTGCCATAGGGATCGAACACAAACTTTTAGGACTTTATAGTAAGCAAATTGCTACGTACAAAGCTTATAGATATCGTCGCTTGTGTTAATAAGACAAAATCAAAATCCAAGAAGAGAATGTCAGCGCGAAGAGCCGCCATTCGCTTCTTGGGTTTTATGTACTAATACGCTTGGCGACAGCTATAGCTAGCTATTAATAATTATAGTGAAGGCTAGTCCAAAAACTTATAAATCGCTACTTATAGCAGTTTGCAAATGAGTGTATTGTCCATTTGCAAACTGCTATAGCAAAAAAGAGTTAGCTAGCTCACCTTACGCAGATAGAATTCCTGCGATAGCTGAGGTTTGGGGGTAGTCCGATGGCATAGCCCCTACAGAACATTGGGTTTTTCAGTTAGGAGCAATCTCCCCTTGGTTGCCCTGCTTCGCTAGCAGCAAGAAATTGATCATCTTCGTTCTGCGTAACATCTATTCTTAAGTTGCGTATTCAGATTCATGGCGATCGCTATCTCTCTCCATTTCCATTTCTAAAACTGAGGTAGATTGCTGCGCCTCTAGGAAATAAATAATGTCTTTGCGGGGATCAACTTCACCAGTTTTAATACGCAGATTATCACCAACTTGAATCTGACGCGTAATCCGCATGGGCAACTTCAAACCTAAGTCTTCGATCAGAACTAGAGCTAGTTTTTCATTTTCGCGCAGCCAGTCCAGCATCAAAGCTTCCCATACCACATCCTTATTACGGCGCAAATACTCTAAGCTCCAATAACGCACCGACTGCTTCTCAACCTGATTAGCATCCCAAATCGCAGGATCGATCGCTTGCAAAATTGCTGTGAGCATTTCCGCCGTAAAGGGCAAAGGCTCTTCAATCAAAAAAGCTTTGATTTGCCAATGGGCTAGCAGATCGCTATAACGACGTATTGGCGAGGTTACTTGAGCATAAGCGTCAAGTCCCAAACCAGAATGGCGCGAGGCATATAGCCCTAGAGAACCTTTAGTCATGCAGCGACAAATCGCAAATTCACGCACGGGGCCTGAAGGTAATTGCATCAATGTATCGAGGGGAGGCAATTCTGGCTGCTCTTGGTAGCGATAGGGGATCGGAATATTATTTGTTTGCGCAAATTTGGCAGCAACCTCACCTGCAAGGATCATCATTTCAGCAACCAGTTGACGTGAAAATGTATCCTCCATCAGTTCTAAGGTCAGGCGATCGCCATCTTTAGAATCAACCTTAACGCTGGTATCAGGCAAATGAATCTCGATCGCACCCTGCTCAACTCGCCATTTTTTACGAAGACGGGCATAGTCGGCGAGTCGCTCAAGATCATCCTCAACACCCAGTTGCAACATTTCTTCGACATCATCATAGGTGAGCCGATAGTTTGGCTTCACCAAACTCGCCACAATCTCGTAATTAGCAATTGCACCTACAGCATCAAGATCAACAGCAAAGGACATTGCATGACAGACTTTACTCTCGATTAAGCTCATTGGACCAGTCGCTAAGTCCATCGGGAACATCGGAATTACGCCCGTGGGTAAATAAACACTCGTACCTCGCTTACGAGCATCTTTGTCCAAAGCACTTTCAGGATCAAGCCATCGCGTCGGATCGGCAATATGAACCCAAATGCGTTTGCTGCCATCTGCTAATGTCTCAATGCTCAGACCATCATCAATTTCCGTAGTGCTGATATCGTCAATCGTATAAACGTGCAGATGCGTGAGATCGCGTCGCGAGTCTCCCATTCTGTCAGGAATTGGAGCTGTGAAACATTCTTGAGCAGCAGCAATTAATTCATTTGCAAAACGAATCGGAATTTGGCTACGCAGTAAATTTAGATTTTCATGTTCGCTCCAAATGCCGAGATCAACGAGCATTTGAAATGCTGACTGTTCATTTTTGGAACGCTTAGCAAAGCTCAATAGTTCCTGAGCAGCAGCTTTGTCTGAGGCTTCATCGCCATGGAGAGCATAACGCTCTAAACAATCTAGCCGACTGCGATCGCTAGTTGTCCATGTCGCGTCACCACCTGAAAGTTTATCAGTGATCTTTTGCTGAAACTCTTCAACCAATTTAGCGCGTTGGGCAGCAGCTTCCGCTTGATGTTTTAGCTCTGAAACTTGAGAAAGCGATCGCGGCTCATAGAGATCGCCTTTTTGCTTAAAGTAAATTTTGTCATTACTCAGTAAGCAATAGGAAGCATAGGAAGTAACAGCCGATAATTCTGAGAACAGAAGATTAGCAAGATCGCTAGGGCTAGTGGCTTGGCTATCTTCAATCAAAATTTCCCATGCGACTTCGAGACTTGAAGGATCGAGAAATTTCTCGATTTTTTGCAAAAATGAGGGGATTTGCAGATGAGTGAAACTTGCGCTTTCACCGCTAGCTTTGATGGTGTAATTAATTTCGCGGGGATGGATGGTGTGGGTATTGCCATTTTCATCGATCGCTTGAAAGTGTTTTTTACCTTCAGGGCGATCAATTACGACAAGGCGGCGATCGCCATGCAATTTCACTTCGACTAGCGTACCTTTTTCCAAAATTGCCCCTTGTCCACCAAAGCCAAAAATTTTCTTTAATATTCTACCGTTTTATATAGCTGTCGCCATATAAACCCTAAAAACTAGAGGTGGCGCAAAGCGCCACCTCTAGTTTTTATAAAAGGCGGCGTGAAGCGCCGTCTTTAGTTTATTGAATTTAGACAATGTCGAATTGCATAGTGTTAGCGATCGCTCCGACAGCTGAAGCTGCGATCGCGGGCTGATAAGCACTAAATGCTTCTAACGTTGATTTTACTGGTTGTTTTGGGGCTGCAAGCATAGCAGTACCCAAAACCAGCAAGGCAATACTAGATTTAATGCTAAAAATGCTATTCATCTTCATATTCCTCCTGCAAAATCATCCCAACGATACCAAATGACTCAAAATTGCGCCTTTTTGTTTCCTAAAACCTAATTTGAGTCATATTTGCAAGTCTGTCAAACACAAAACACAGATCAACTCTTAGGCTAGTTACAAACAATTATCTCAATGCTGCCAATCATAATCGGATAGCTTGCATAAGAATGTAATTTGGATATCAAGTCCTGAGTGATCTTCGTCACAATCAAGACTAGGCACTTTTTAACTCTATTAGTTTCTTTGAAAAGCGCAAAGCCCTAGATGGATGATTTAATTTTGAGGATAAAGTCTTTTTATAAAGCGATTAATTTGAGATTGAGCATGAGCCTTAGCCTGTGCGGCATTGGCAATGGAAAGTGTGGAAATATCAGTTCCCGTTAGATTTATGGCTGGATCAATTTGATCACTATCAGCAACTTCATCAGATCCTAGTGACTGATCCGCGATCGCGTCAGTAGGAATTTCCATCTGAGTTTCTGTAACTGTCCTTTCGACAGAATTTGCAATCACACTCTCAGATGTAGCTGTGACACTAGTATGCACATAGGTCTCTGTGGTTGAACGCTCAACAATATTGTCTGAAACGCCATTAGAAGCATTTACATTTGCTTGACTAAAGCCGTTCGCTTGTCCGAGATTATTGGCTAGAGGTTTCGCAGACGAGTAGGTATGTGTGAACGCATGATTTGTCAGTGAATGATTTGTCGGCGAAGTGTAGCTATTATTAATCTCTAATTCTTGAGCGATCGCAGGACTTGCCTCTTTTTCGATCGCACTTTGCTCCAATCCACTGATCAACGAACAAGGTGGCACTATTGCACCTTTCGCAATTACCGCACGCACAATCGAACTCGAAGCACCAATACAAGCACCTTCCCCAATTTTACTAGTTCCATAAACTAGAACCCCAGCCCCCAAATTTGCTCCAGCCCCAATTTCCAGTAATCCACCTTGGGCATGAAGCACGGCTCCCATACCAATACAGACACCAGCTGCGATCGTAATCTTTCCACCCTGATCGGCTTGGATTAATACGCCCGATGCGATCGCTGCCGTCTGATCGATTACTACATCACCACAAACGTAGGAGCGAAAATCTCCGATTGGTTCTAAAGGTGGTAAGTAGTTCGATTGCATAACTTTGTATATTCTCTAGTTCACATAACAGAGAACCTCGCAAAGCGAGGTTCTCTAAACACGCTATTTCGCAGGGCGGTGAATGATGCCTTCAAATACGCGGCGCTTTGCTTTGGTGTCAATACCAAGCAAACGTACATACTCATCACCATGCTCAGCAAGACAAGCTTCTAAAGCACGAATTACTTCAGACTCATTTGATGCAGCGATCGGTGAACAGCTAAACCAAGAGCTAGTTCGGAAATGACGCTCATCGGCATGTTCAGTACCAATCCGATAGCCCTGAGACAAAAGTTGACGAATACGCGACATCATGTCAGCGCTAATCTTGCCAGCACTACCACCACCATAAGAGCTATTGCTAGAGTTGCTGACTTTAACCGCAGTGCGAGTTGCGGTGATTGGTTGACCGCCTGGACGATGAACCAGCAATTCCACGACGCGACGTTTTGCCTTGGTGTCAACACCAACTAGGCGGACGTACTCATCACTGTATTCAGCAATATAATTTTCTAAAGCAGCGATCGCGGCTGGTACATGGTTAGCCGTAATGGCAGGCAGGGTCTGCCAAGAAGTTGTACGGAAATGGCGCTCATCGGCATGTTCAACACTGATGCGATGACCTTGAGCCAAAAGCTGACCCACTGTGGTTGATATGTCATTAGCAACACCCTTGCCATTAGTTGCACGAGGGGCGCTATAGCTGGCTGAGGAGCCATTTCCATTAGACTGAATACTCACAGCTTGGCTATCGGCACGTTGAATAATGGTTTCAACTACGCGGCGTTTTGCCTTCGTATCAACTCCAACCAGACGCACATACTCGCCTTCATGCTCGGCAAGAATAGTATTTAATGCAGCAATCACAGTCGATTCATGGGAAGCATCGATCGCTGGACCAGTTTCCCAAGAACCAGAACGGAAGTGCCGCGCATCAGCAAATTCAGTACTAATGCGATAGCCCTGAGCAAGCAGTTGACGCACTTGTCCTGAAATATCAGCGCCAGCCGCACCATTGGAGGTCGCTTTGGGTGCGCTATAGCCGTTGCTAGATCCATTACTGGCAGCATTGCTGATTACCACAGGCTTATCGCTGGGGCGTTGAATAATTGTCTCAGCAAGTCGGCGCTTGGCTTTTGGATCAACTCCAAACAGACGTACATATTCACCTTCATTTTCCACAAGAGCAGATTGTACTGCTGCAATCACTGTAGAAGCCTCGGTTGTGTGCGGAATTGAACAGGATTGCCAAGATCCAGTGCGGAATCGGCGCTCATCTGCGTACTCAGCCGCAACATGGTAGCCCTGTGCTAAAAGTTGTCGTATTTGCTGCGCTAAATCCCCATTCATAGGTTCCTTCCTCTGTGCGTTTGTATTTGTGCTTGTAGAATTTATATTGGTCTGATTAGTTTGATTAAAATCTTGCTTATTAATTTGCGTACTAACGCTTGCAGCAGATCTGCTGCTTGGTTGTGGCGAGTTCTGCTGTTGTTGGCGAATCGGCGTAATGCAGGCAATATCAGCAGCACAGCGATACCCTTGTCTCAAGGACTCGTTGATACCGACAACATGACTCGCAAATTTTTGGTCTGACTCCCGCACATTTGGTAGCAGATCGGCTTGTTGCTGCGTTGTAATCACTGCACCAGAAGGAACATATTTACCCGCAGGAATCTCTACATCTTGGACAAGCGCATGTAAGGAAATAATGCAGCCGTCTCCGACTCGCGCATTAAATACGGTCGAGCGGAACCCGATAAAGCAATTATTGCCAACATAAGCTGGCCCATGGATCAAAGCCATGTGTGTGATCGAGGTGCTATCACCAATCCAGACGGAATATCCTTCGCCGTCGTCGCCAACCAC
>JANNDZ010000487.1:0-11795 GCA_031378395.1 Pseudanabaena sp. OTE_75_metabat_487_sub | reverse complement strand
GTCATCATCTTCGTCGATGAGGTCGTCAGAAATTAGGTTGTTTTCTTCTTCGATCATTACGGTGATACTCTTTTAGCGCTTTTTAGACTAGCAGTAAATTGCTAAGAGTTAAAGTTTAAGTGTTAGTTTTGACGGTTTTTGTCAGTCATTTCGATTTTACTCTTTATCTGAGACAACGTATAGCAGTTGGTGTCATAAAACAGACAAAGAAGGGTGAATAGTAGCGCCCTTCTTTGTTTTTGGCAGATATTTGAATTTGTTAGGCGATCGCGTTAACTATAGGTTCCCTTTATTTATGGCAAGCAATTAAGAGTTGATTTTGTAGAGATCCCAGTCTCAGAGGCATTGCCAGAAGCTAGAGAGCAGAAATATTGGCGGACATTAGGAGCAAGATTTACAACATTAGTAAAATCTGCGGCTTCGATACTGCCAATATTCTCAACGATCGCATTGCGAAAGTTTGCCCCATTAAGATTTGCACCAGCAAATTCGATCAAAATTAGCTTTGCTGCTGTCAGATTCGCCGAACTCAGATTTGCATTGGAAAGATTGGTCAAATGTAGTTCCGCCGATCGCAAATCTGCTGAGGATAAATTGGCTTCATCTAAGATTGCTTCACTCAAATTAGCTGCACTTAAATTACTTTCACTCAGATTTGCCTTAACTAAATTGGCTTTGCGGAGGTTGGCAAGCAATAAATTTGCTCCCTTGAGATTCGCTGCATTAAGATCTGCTTCACTCAGATTTGATTTCATTAGCTCTGCTTTTGGTAAAAGTGCCGAGACTAACTTGGTTTGTGATAAGTTTGCTCGCAATAAATTTGCTTGAGATAAATTAGCTTCGGTCAGATTAGAAAAAGATAAGTTTGCGTCAACAAGATTCGTGTTACTCAGATCTGCGCCTCGGAGATCGACTTTAACAATTTTAATACCGTTTAAATTCGCATTTTTGAAGATGACTTGGCGCAAATCTACTCGCTCTAAGACAGATCCACTGAGATTAATATTACTAAAGTCCTGACCTTGTAAGCGATCGCCTTGAGTGCCTGTCAACTGCACATTACGAAAATCGCGCTGACCTTCAGCATATTTAGATTGTAGATTTGCGGCTGTGATTGGGATTAACTTCGGGGTTGCTACAGCTACTGGAGTGGGAGCATTGGTGGGAGAAGGAGAACTTACGGGTGAATTTGTAGGAGAAGGCGAAATTACTGGCCCATTGGTGGGAGTGTTAGTCGCCATAGGCTGAGGTTGCAATGGATTATTTTTTGCCAGCCAAAAAATAATGCCTACGATAGCTAATGCTGCTGCTCCCAACGCTAAAAAAATCTTGTATTGCTTAAAAAATATAAGTTTGTCTTTGCGTGATGGCTGCTCAGACTGGGCTTGCTGATCCTTGCCATGACATCGTCGGATCAAGCGATCGCATAATTCACGGGTTTCATCATCAGGAATATTGGAGATCGACTGAAATACTGGAGACAACTCAGGCTCTTGAAAATCATTTTGCCGAAAAATCAAATTTTTATTGTCTTCATGGAATGTCTCCCAAAGATTTGGCTGACTTGCGAGAGCGCGAAGTGATAAGGAAATTACCTCAAAAGAAAATTCATCAAGGCGATCGCCAAAGTCTTTAGAAGACCGAGTGGGGGGCTGATAGTTTGGATGTCCCACTTCAAGGGGGGGCACACCTCGCAATGCGGGGACATACATACCGTCATAGTCAACCAGCTTTAGCTCTCCCTCAGAGTCAACCATGATATTCCCATGCTGCAAATCTCCATGGGCGATCCCCACCTGTTGCAGATCTTTTTGCAATTGTTTCAATTGCCGATCTAAACGCAATAAAACTTGCGAATCGTCAATATGTTCGCCAATATAACGATCTATCTCTGAGCCTTGCACCCAATCCATTTTCAGAATCGGATACCATTCGCCTTTGACAAGGATTCCTTGCGTCAAGAACTCGAAATCGACTAAGTAAGGAATTTCATGTTTGCTGAGATATTCACTGATTAACTTGTATCGCTGTTTCACATCCGCTTGGGGAATTCTCGTAAAGCAACGTACTGCCCAAGAACGATTCCCCTTAGTTAGCTTGTAGACAGTGGCGAAGTTTCCCGACCATAACAAGACTCGTCCCCGCGAATTTTTGGCAGTGTTAGCCTGCTTAAGTTCAGGATCGACAAAGCAGAGGTGCGGATTTTGCACCGCGATCGTAAAATCGATATTTAAGGGCCAAGCTTGAATATCTGTCATGACTCACAATGCACTTCGGTTGCATTCTGGATTTCGAGACATAGCAAAGTTGTATCATCGTTGGCTATTTCATGGTGATCGCGCAATTCAGTCACCCATTCTGCAAACAAATCTTGTGTACTTATCTGTTCTAATTTTACCCAAGGATTTTGATTTGCTTCAATTTGCTTGAAAATCCAACAGGCGATCGCGTCGGTTGCTAGATAAAAGTGATCTCCACATTTTGCAACTCCATGAATCTGCGAAATATTAATATTCGCCGCCTTGACATTGGTTCCGATCAGCCTTGGTCGATTATTAAATTCATGGCTTTTTTGCAAAGGGAAACTTTTTTGCAAGGTGCGATCGCGCACTACAAACAAGCAAGAATCTCCGACAGCAAGAGATTTCCAACTTAAATCTGCAAAAACTTCTAAACTCACGAAAGTCGCAAAAGCACCTTCTCCAGCCTTACGTTTGGCAAACCAAGACAGATCTTGTTGTCCCAACCATTGCTGCCAAGTTGCTTGTAATGGTTGTAGCCAAGTTGTGGCACAAGCATAAACCTCTTGCCAAGGCAACTGGCGATCTGTAAAAGCCGTAACTAAGGCTCTTGCCCATTCTCTCGTAAAGGAAGACTCAGTTGCCCCATCCGATAAGGCAATCGACATTATTGGATTACGTTGTACACAACCCCAAATATCTTCACATTCGGCGATCTCATTGCCTGCTTTCTGCACTGAAAAACTTTGGATAAGCTCAACACCAAACGCTGATTTTTTTGTTTCTAAAGATTGCAAATTAGGGTTAGCCGATAAATCATATAAACTGCGATCGCCATATTTTCGAGTGGTGGCAGCGATCGACTTGAAACCAAAATTTGCATACCCATATTGGGGATGCAATCGAGAACAAGAATTATTGTAAAAGTATCTAAACACGATATCTGTGGCGATCGGCAATTTGATCAGCAAATTTAAGGTCACAGATTAGCACATTAACCTAATATAAAAGCCGCCATATGGCGGCTTTTATATTAGGTTTACGAAGGCGCAAAGCGTCTTATTTTTTAGGTAAGAGCCAAAGATGCGAAAGCATCTGCAATTGCGGCACTCGGCGCTGTAAACTCGCCAGTCACCACAAACTCAAGTCTGAGCTTTAGCCAACGCATCGTATTTGGATCGGTTGTGATAATTGCTGCCGCAGGCTGAGGAATTTGCTTTTTAATACTTGCCATATCAGGCGCTTCCAAAAAAGCAGGTTGCTCAACTAACCAAAAATTAATTTCTTTGTTGCGAGCCTCAAAATTGCGCCGACGCTCCGATAGCGTCTCACCCAAAGGCTTCCCTTCGTCTTCACACAAGTACTTACGGCTAGCAGCCACGAAATAATATTGCTGGGAATCTGACATAAATTTTTTCTTAACAAGGTAATAGCTTGTAAAGCCAGATCTATGTTAACGCTTATTTAACTTTGCAATAGACTAAGCTGTGGCGTTAACTCTAGAACATTATTCAAAACAATATCAGCGCCATTTTCGGTGAGTAATGCTGCATAGCGATCGCGTAGATCCTCAGCCACATGGGGCGGAATCACACCAACGGCAACATATTCATAACTAGGATCATAAATCCTAGCCTTTACCACCGTCAGCATATCCGCCACCGTATCACCGATATAGACAACAACAGTTGCCGATTTATCCTGTCTAAGTTCAATTTGCTTCACGGCAAGTAAAAGCCCTGTAGGATCTGGTTTACCCACAGCATCTTCCATGGCAATCAACACAGGAGACTCAATTTCTAAACGCTGCAAAACGTAACTAGCTGAAGCCCTTGTTGCCCCACTAAAAAATCCCCAGCCAATCCCTGCGATCGTCAATTTCTGAAAATATTTCGTGGTTGCAATCAGAGGCTCCATCGCAATATAGCCATCTGACCAGTCAGGATTCCTGCCCCGATAACTCCCCTGAAAGAATTCCACAATCGTTTCATAGGATATTTCAATCTCTTTCCCCAGACCTTGGAAATATCGCTTAATTAGCTCCTGTGAAGCTTCCCAGTCATTGTTCCAAATGCCTTCCGCTTTTAAATCGTCGATTTCTTCAGGGGTGGGACGATAAGCCGCATTCGTAAAATATTCGACCGTATCAGCTAGTGCTCGTCGATAAGAACCCGATACATCACGAATCACGCCATCAATATCAAATACAAAAATACTTGTGTTTAATAGATTTAAGTCAACTTTAGAGGTTTCAATCATGTTATATTGCAAGATCGCTACTTTAATATGTAATTTAACTTTTCTTGGAGGTAGGTAGCATTGTCCCAGTTTATTCTAAAAATCTTATGGTTAGAAAATAATGTAGCTCTTGCTGTCGATCAAGTCGTTGGCAAAGGTTTCAGCCCTCTCACCAAGTATTTCTTTTGGCCCCGTGATGATGCTTGGGATCAACTTAAAACAGAAATGGAAAGCAAGCCTTGGATTGCCGATCAAGATCGGATTGAAATTTTAAATAAGGCAACCGAAGTAATTAATTACTGGCAACAAGAGGGTAAAAACCGCCCCATGACAGAAGCTCAAGGTAAATTCCCTGATGTCATATTTACTGGTAGTAACTAGTAACTATCGCGAAAGTCAAAAAAAGAGAGGCAGTGCTAAGCACTGCCTCTCTTTTTTTGTAAGTACCTCGGCACAATTAAAAGTCTAGAGATGAGATGTGTAATGCCTACGCAGCGGACATTACACATCTTAGGGCTTATACTTAATTGTGCTTAGGCACTTAAGATGTGACAAAGCGCATCTTATTGGTTATTTGTCGAGATCAGGCATGGAAAGTACAGCCTCAGTCTTACGGTCAATACCCTTTTCAAAGCCAGCAACTGCCGCGCGAGCGCGACCAGCGTGCCATAGGTGACCAACTAAGAACATGAAGGACAATACGAAGTGAGAAGTAGACAACCAAGAACGAGGAGAAACAAAGTTTACCGCGTTGATTTCAGTGATAACACCACCTACTGAGTTCAAAGAACCCAATGGAGCATGGGTCATGTACTCAGCAGCACGACGTACTTGCCAAGGCTGAACATCATTCTTAAGTTTGTCAATATCCAAACCTGAAGGACCACGAAGAGGCTCCAACCAAGGACCACGGAAGTCCCAGAAGCGCATGGTTTCTCCACCGAAGATGATTTCGCCCGAAGGAGAACGCATCAAGTACTTACCTAGCCCAGTAGGACCTTGAGAAGTTGCAATATTTGCACCTAGCTTTTGGTCACGTACAAGGTAAGTAAAAGCTTGAGACTGAGAAGCTTCAGCAGCAGTAGGTCCAAAGAATTCGCTAGGATAAACTGTGTTGTTAAACCATACAAAGCAGGTAGCAATGAAAGCCATAAAGCTCAATGCACCAAGACTGTAAGAGAGATAAGCTTCACCAGACCAAACAAGGGCGCGTCTTGCCCAACCAAATGGCTTGGTAAGAATATGCCAGATACCGCCACCGATACAGATCAAACCAATCCAAATGTGTCCGCCAACTACGTCTTCGAGGTTGTCAACACCAATAATGTTGCCTTCGCCGCCAAAGGGTGAATTGAAAACATAGCCAAATATGACAACAGGATTGATCGTTGGGTTGGTGATTACACGTACATCTCCACCACCAGGTGCCCATGTATCGTAGAGACCACCAAAGAACATAGCCTTAAATACGAGTAGCAATGCACCGCAACCTAATATTATCAGGTGATACCCGATAATATTGGTCATTTGGTTCTTGTCTTTCCAGTCGTAACCAAAGAATGAAGAATAGTTTTCTAAGACTTCAGGTCCACGCAAGGCATGGTAAATCCCACCAAAGCCAAGTACTGCCGAAGAAATAAGGTGTAATACACCAACCACGAAGTAAGGGAAAATATCTACAACTTCACCACCAGCACCAACGCCCCAGCCTTGAGTTGCCATGTGAGGAAGAAGGATAAAGCCTTGCTCGTACATTGGCTTTTCGGGAATAAAGTGCGCGACTTCAAATAAAGTCATTGCGCCAGCCCAGAATACGATTAAACCAGCATGAGCTACGTGAGCGCCCAGCAGTTTGCCAGAAAGGTTAATGAGTCTTGCGTTACCAGACCACCAAGCAAAGCCCGATGTATCCTGTGTACGTCCACCCACTCCTAGCGAGTTTAAGTTAATGGTCGTCGTCACGAGAGGTTATCTCCAGAAAATTTTTTATAGGTTTAAAGTGCAAATAATTTTTAAGCTATCAGCTATCAGCTTGTTAACTGCTAACGTTTAGAAGTTTGATGAAATTCATCATAATCCAAAACCTAGTAGAACCGTACTGATTTCTGATAGCTAAATTTTGCAATTATCCTTAAAAAATTGCTTGCAATAAGCTGCAAGCAATTTTTTAGCTTCAAATTTATAGTGCGTTACCGCGAGGCAAAACTTCTTCAGGGAAGATAAATCTTTCTGCTGGTTGGTCTTGAGGAGCCATCCAAGCACGGATACCTTCATTCAAAAGCAAATTCTTGGTGTAGAAAGTTTCAAATTCAGGATCTTCTGCGGCGCGAACTTCTTGAGATACGAAGTCATAGGCACGCAAGTTCAATGCTAATCCGACAATACCAACGCTGCTGAACCATAGTCCAGTTACAGGTACGAATAGCATGAAGAAGTGCAACCAACGCTTGTTGGAAAAGGCAATACCGAAGATTTGGCTCCAGAAGCGGTTAGCTGTAACCATGGAGTAAGTTTCTTCAGACTGAGTTGGATTGAAAGCTTTAAAGGTGTTTGCGGTGTTACCGTCGCCATCTTCAAACAATGTATTTTCAACAGTTGCGCCGTGAATTGCACAGAGCAATGCCCCACCAAGGATACCTGCTACGCCCATCATGTGGAAGGGATTCAGAGTCCAGTTGTGGAAACCTTGTAAGAATAAGATGAAGCGGAAAATACCCGCTACGCCGAAAGTTGGACCGAAGAACCAACCAGATTGACCCAAAGGGTACATCAAGAATACGGATACGAATACAGCGATAGGGCCAGAGAATGCGATCGCGTTATAAGGACGGATACCGACTAGACGCGCAATTTCAAACTGACGCAGCATGAAGCCAATCAAGCCGAAAGCGCCATGAAGAGCGAGGAATGTCCATAAGCCACCAATTTGACACCAGCGGGTGAAGTCGCCTTGTGCTTCAGGTCCCCACAATAGTAGTAAGGAATGTCCAACACTTAAAGGAGGGGAGGAGATAGCAACAGTAAGAATGTTGCAGCCTTCTAGGAAGCTTGAAGCCAAACCGTGGCTATACCAAGAAGATACAAATGTGATGCCTGTGAACCAGCCGCCAACTGCTAAAAATGCTGTGGGGAATAACAGTAAGCCACTCCAGCCGATGAATACAAATCTGTCGCGTTTTAGCCAGTCGTCAATGCTGTCAAACCAGCCTCTTTCGACTTCTTGCGACCTGCCCATTGCAATGGTCATAATTTTAAATCCTGCTTTAGCTAATTAGTATTTATATGGATTTGAAATTAGCTTAACACATCTTTACGTTTGCCTTCTTATAAAATACTTAAGAGTCTTAAAGCCTCTCTAGGCAAAGATTTGAGTTGAGTCTTTGAAGTACATATATTCGACGACAAATCTTAAAAAAATGTTAAGGAGTGTTAGATATATCTCTTTGGAGATAGAGATCAATAAATTAATATATTTAATTAACAATATAGCAGGACTAAATCCAGTCATTCAAAAATGCTTTAAGGCTCAAATGTTTATCTAAATCTTTATTTCAATAGACTAAGTATTTACACTTACTAAGCACTAAAAATAAATTTTGTAATACTTCTCACAAAAGAATGCGATCACGATCGCATCTTTATCGTAAAAAGCATTGCAGTATTAATAACATAGGAATTTGCAGCCAAAGGTAATCGCCATGATTAGACAAGTTGAACCCATCCACCCAGAACTTGAATCTGATCTGGCTGCTGATCTGCCACAAGATACAGATGCCCCACCAAAGCCCAAAAAAGCTAGGCGATGGCGTTTGCGTTTGCTCATTTATGGCTCGTTAGGTTTTGGTCTAATTGCTTTGGCGTTACCCTCTTTTAGTGGTTGTGGAAATAAGGCTAAGAGTTCTGAGGGCAGAACGTATGTGGGTAGTATGAATAGAGGGCAGCAAGCATTTTGGGATGAAAAACAAACTTTTGGGCGATCAATTCCTGTCTTAGAACTTGGGATAAAAGAAGAAACTGTTAACTTTAAATTTGAGGTGCAAAGTTTTGAGCTTGTCACTTATCAATACGGTGTTCCTAAAAATGACAATGTAAAAAGTTTTGTCGGAGCAGTATTTGTTGTACCTGAAAAACCTCAAACATATCAAGGCTCCAATCAAAAAGAAAATCCAACATCAGACATCAAGCCAAGTGCTAAACAAGAGCTAACTACAGTCGCTATTCTTTGTGAATCTCCCAAAACAGGTGTAAAGATGAAGCTACCCAATCCATCCCTCCAAAATGGCACTCCAACCTGTGCTGAAGGAACTGTATCCCTAAACTAGCTGTCTAAATAAACTTACCAAGAGGTTGACCAATGAATAACTATATAAATTATCGTTACCAAGACGTTCAGAATCAATCTTTTCAAAGTGAATTTAGCTTTGGCATTAATAATCAGGCTGACTTTGTAGGTTCAAGATTGAAAGGTTGCGATTTTCGAGGTGCAAGTCTAGTTGGTGCTGATTTTTCGGAAACGGCGATCGCACGGGATGATCAGAATTTCAAAAAGCAGATTATTCAAATGTCGCTGCACATCATTTTGGGCATTCCCCTTGGATTAGCCGCATGGTTTTTTGGCCAACTTATTTTTGTGGGCTGTGGCGGTGAAGTCGCAAATCCCTACGGGTGGATAACAAATCCTTTTGTTTGGATGTTTGCCTTTGCCACAGCCGCTGCGATGTCTCAAAGAAGGCTTTTTATTATATACATGGGGCTAATTGGGTTAATGGTGATTGCGTCGATTCACTACATGGCTCTGACAGTGGTTGGCATAGGTGTGATGATTGCCGCGTTTGTGATGTCGCTTTGTGGACTTTATCTAGGCTATAAAAAAGGGGCGATCGCAGTGGGTATGGTATGGATGGCGGTGGGAGTTTCGTCAGCTATTTCGGCTGGCTATAGCTGGCTCAAACATGACGAAATTCACTATGCAATCTTATTTGCTGTTCTGGCGATTTTTCCAGCCATTTTGGCAACTAAAGCTTTTAATCTGCATTTTACAAAAGTCAAAATGTCTGCGATGACTTCTTTTTATGGAGCAGATTTGGAAAATGCGCGATTTGTCAATGCCGATTTAGCAAATTGTGATTTTTTAGGTACAAATCTGCAAGGTGTGGATTGGCATGGTGCAACCTTTAAAAATTGCAAATTTCCTAAAGGTTTTTCTAGGGATGGGCAAGATGCGATCGCTAAAAATCATGAAACTAATCCAGAGATTGCACAATTAGCTGTGAATAATTAACCATGAGCAGAATTAGTGATTGGAATCATGATGGAAATACCTGATGTTATCAAAGGAATACTAATCCTGATCTTTGTATTCATACCGATTGAAAAAGTATTGTCAGGTCATCACCAAAAGCTATTTCGTGCAGGTTGGTTTACAGATATTTGTTATTATTTTTCTGGCTATTTTATTGGTCATGGCACAACAAAATTATTAATCATATTTGTACTGTTAGGTCAAAAATCAATACCGATAATGTCTGAATTGGTTGGTCAACAGCCTCTTGTTTTGCAAGTAACTGCCGCAATATTAATTGGCGATTTGTGCTTTTATTTTATTCATCGGCTATTGCATACTGTGCCTTGGTTATGGCGATTTCATGCCATCCACCATAGCTCTACGAATCTTGACTGGCTTGCCACAGTCCGTGTGCATCCTTTCGAGCAGATTTTGACTAAGGCTTTCCAAATGATTCCCCTTTACTGGTTAGGTTTTTCGACAGAAGCTTTGGCAATTTATGTGATTTTTTCGAGTGCGATCGCCTTTTTTATCCATGCCAATATTCGCGTAAGGTTTCCGATTCTCAAATGGATTATTGCAACGCCAGAATTTCACAGTTGGCATCATGATCGCTATCCGCAGAAATCCGCTCAAAATCTAGCTGTACAGTTGCCAATTCTTGATTATATATTTGGAACTTTGTATATGCCTGAAAATGAACAACCAAAACTATATGGAACCAAATTAGATACCACAACAAATTATTTTAATCATTTAATTTATCCGTTTAAAAATTGGGTAGTTCTAGATAAAAAAGACTAGGGCGGCGCGAAGCGCCGCCTAGTCTTTTTTATTTAGAACTAACATTGGAGTAAAAAAATGCAGACAAGTAGTTTTCAGGAATTTGTCTCTAAACGTAGATATTTAATTCCCTTAGCTTTAGTCGGTTCGTTACTAGTTGCTACTGCTGGAGCCTTGAGCCTGATCGCATACCAACATCAAATGAGCTTACCAGTCTATTTGCAAAGCTTTAGTACGCCGCAAATTTCTGTTGAGGAGTTGGCTAGTGGCAAGCTCAAGTCTGTAATTTTAATCGATGTGCGATCGCCTGATGAGTATGCAGTAGATCACATTGCGAATAGTGAGCTTGTACCACTACCCGAAATTGAAGGTGAGATGGGTATTCAACAGGTTAAGAATATTGTAGAACGCTATGAAAAGAAGCACCAAGCTAAACCAACAGTAGTTTTGTACTGTACTTCGGGAATGCGATCAATTAAAGCAAATAGGTATCTTAGCGATCGCGGCTATCAAGTGATAACTCTGACAGGCGGCATCACCGAATGGCGCAAACAATTTATGAGATCGCAGGATCTCCAAGTTTTGCCAGCCAAATGACAAATCGCCATGATTATGGAGCTTCTCAGTTTTTTCTTTTTAAGTCGGGATGATAGGATTCGAACCTACGGCATCCTGCTCCCAAAGCAGGCGCGCTACCAAGCTGCGCTACATCCCGTTGCGAATATCTATGTTACTACACAAAGCGCTAAATACACAAAATTATTTTTTATATTAAAATTTCACTGCAAGGGTCTGTTCAAAGGTAAAGGGCGATCGCCAATCAAATAACTACATCTCAAGGCGATCGCTAATTCTGAAGCCTAATAAAAGTAGCAAGATGATCGCTGACAGGGGCATCTTTTGGTAAATCTAGTCTCTACGAATTTATTAGCATTGTCATTGAAAACACGTAATGGATGTATTGAAGATACCAAGTTATATTTTCGTCCGTATTCATACGAATAAATTTGTCTGTCTATTCAATATCTCGACCAAGTATTTGCAAAACAAGAAACTTGCGATCGGCTCTGTACCGTCTGGTGGTTACATCCGCAACCTCATCGTTCTCCTCTACGGCTGCTTCCAAAAACAAGACCCACCCATTGATAGCAACACCATCGAAGAAGTGATCGCCACCCAACGCGATTCCCTTAGAAACCATTTACTCCCTTACCACCAAAAAATAGGCATTATAAAGTGAATAATTAGAC
>JANNDZ010000482.1:0-4445 GCA_031378395.1 Pseudanabaena sp. OTE_75_metabat_487_sub | reverse complement strand
CGCTCGAACTCATCGATATAGGAAGTCCCTGGAGGAGTGCCGATATCTTCGCCGAGGTCATAGAGTAAGTCAGTTAGCCAGAGAGCGTGACGCGCTTCGTCAGCAACGTGATGCGATAAATCTTTAATCAAGTCGCGGGGCTTGCCATCGAGCCTTTCGATTAGGTCGGTCAAGTCCTTGCAACTGCGTTGCTCATTAAAGCGGTAGCGATTGATCGTTACCATATGGATTTCACGCTGGCGCACCACTTGATCGAGGATGTCTTGGGCGCTTAGCTGTCCACGAAGTTTACGGGGATATGCAACAGTCATTTTTTTTAAACCCAGATAATAACGACTAGATAATAACGGTGGGATAATTTGCGCTATGCGCCGCTCATCCTATAAAGATTTTAATCTTAATTTGTAAAGAAGTGTGAAGATTGAACCCATTATCCATGTATCTACGCCCTACGACTGGCTCGATCGCTCATTAGAGTCCATCCACAAAGCTAATTGGTATCGCTCTACGCAAACCATAACTAGCAAAGCAGGGACGATCGCTACCGTCGATGGGCGCGAGATGTTGATGTTTGCTAGTAATAATTATCTGGGCTTAGCAGGCGATCGCCGCTTGATTGATGCGGCGATTAGCGCTACAGAAATGTATGGCACTGGCTCGACAGGATCGCGTCTGGTGACGGGGCATCTAGCTTTGCATGAGGAGTTAGAAACGGCGATCGCTGATCTTAAAGATACAGAATCCGCTCTAGTTTTTAGCTCTGGTTATTTGGCAAATTTGGGTGCGATTTCGGCAATTGTTGGACAGCGAGATTTGATTTTGGGCGATGAATATAATCACTCTTGTTTGAAAAAGGGCGGCTTACTCAGCGGTGCAACTGCGATCGATTATCAGCATTTGGATTTGGCAGATCTCACTGCCAAATTGCAACAAGAGCGCTCAAAATATCGCCGTTGCCTGATTACAACCGACAGCGTATTTAGTATGGATGGCGACCTGTCTCCATTGCGGGAAATTATGGATTTAGCCAACCAATATGACTGCATGGTGTTAGTTGATGAAGCGCATGGAACTGGCGTATTTGGCGTTCGCGGTGGTGGTTTGACTCAGTCTTTGGGGATTCAGCGAGATTTAATCCAAGTGGGAACTCTGAGCAAAGCCTTGGGAAGTTTGGGAGGCTATGTTGCTGGTTCTGCTAAACTCATCGATTTTTTACGCAATCGGGCGGCGACTTGGATTTATACAACAGGGCTTTCTCCTGCGGATACGGGCGCAGCGATCGCAGCGATTAAGATTGTCAAAGCCGACAAGACTCTCCGTGAGAAGCTTTGGCAAAATGTGGGATTCTTGAAACAAGGGCTACAGACTCTGGGGATTCAGGCGATCACCTTTGATTCACCAATCATTGCGATCGAGGTAGGCGACATAGCTAAAACTCTGCTAATGGCAACACATCTGAGCGAAAATGGAATCTTTGCTCCTGCGATTCGTCCGCCGACTGTGCCAACTCCACGCATCCGTTTAACATTAATGGCAAGCCATACCCTAGAACAAATTCAGTTTTTGATGCAATGTTTACAAGCTTGGTAAATCTTGATGTTCAGACAATGATCTTTATGACTAGCATTGATGCCGTATTGCAACTATCAATGCTGATTTTTTTATGCTATTTGGTAAATCAATACCGAGGCATCAAAACTTATACCTTAGGTAATATTTTCACAATAATTAGCTATGTCATTAGCTTTAGTAGAACCTTTCCTCTATCAGCCACATTAGTTACTGCTGGACTTTTCCTATTGCTAGGTAGTTCCATTTCATGTATCGGTATCGCCAAATTTACCGACAAAAAGATTAAGCTCCATTACTTTCTCATACTTCACCTTCTATTCCTTGGGATTCAATCATGTTTTGTAATTTTTAAAGATGTTTTCCTATTTAAGACGATCACTCAATCAGCTTTTCAAATAGTAGTCTTTGCGCTTTCTATTTACTATTTATTAAGCAATTCCCATAAAAGCTTTGTTGGGGCAGCGAGATTTATGGCGAGTGTCATATTTGTTTTAATCTTGCTATTAATTGCGAGAGTTGTAATCTTGATCGAAAATCCACCTGACAATCTATTTGCACATGCTGACATCAATTCTGCTTCTTTACTCGTAATTTTTATCTCTAAGTTTTTAATGACCTCTGGATTTATCATGATGGTCTGCCAAAGGCTCTATCACGATTTACATAGATCAGCTAATACTGATGTATTGACACATTTGCTCAATCGACGGGCGATGATGTATCAGCTTGAGATCGCCATGAATCAGTTTTACCGTAGCGATCGCTTATTTGCGATTATTTTGATTGATGTCGATTTCTTTAAGCGCGTTAATGATGTCTATGGACATGATGGCGGGGATATGGTTCTTGTTCATCTTGCCCAAATCCTGCAAACTAAGATGCGCAAAGCTGATTCAGCCAGTCGTTGGGGAGGAGAAGAATTTTTGGTTTTGTTACCTGATACAGCGCTCGATCAAGCCCACGAGATTGCCGAGCGATTACGCTCTTATGTGGCGACAAATCCCGCACCATCAAATATTCAAATCACAATTAGTTTAGGGATCGCCGTAATCAGTCAGCATGGAAATTCAGTGGAAAGCTTAATCACGGCGGCCGATCATGCTCTATATGCAGCGAAAAACAATGGTCGCAACCAAATTGCGATCGCTAATCAAAGCTAAGCCCCAAAAAGAGATGGCGGCGCTTTGCGCCGTCATCTCTATAAAACACCTTTAGAGCTAGGAATATTACTGACTCAGTGCATTCATCTCAAGCTATTGGGTTCAACAGCTTCTGCGAGTTCAGAGGTTTGATTTTCTGCGAATCCTAATTTTTTGTTTTGTTGCAATCACAACAGCTCCAGATTCTAAATCTTGACCATAACTAGACAAAACATCTTGGAATAGCGATATTCTTTCCGAACGCGGCAAATTTTCTAACTTTAAGCATAGAGTAATGCTGCATAAATATCAGCCATTTCTAAGTCTGGATAATCCTCCAAAATTTCTTGCATTGCCGCACCCTTAGATAAAAGTTCCAAGATCATCGCCACCGAAATTCTCATACCTCGAATAATTGGTTTCCCAGCAAAAATATTTCGATCAAACGTAATTCTTGATAACAACGACTCATTAGTAACTGACATAACACAACCTCATATCTAAATAAATAAATTATGACATCCAAAAATCTAGTCTTTTAAGCCATCTAAAAGCACCAAAAAGTTGCTTTCTTATCTATAAAACACCTTTAGAGCTAGGAATCGTACTAATGCGACGTGGATCGACTTCTACTGCCATCCTTAAAGCACGAGCAAAAGCTTTAAAAGAAGCCTCAATAATATGATGAGAATTTCCTTTTTCTAACAGCCTGACATGTAGCGTCATCTGCGCATGATTAACTACGGCTTGATAAAACTCGCGGACTAACTCTGTGTCGTAGGTTCCCACGCGCTGATTGGGAATCACTAAGCCATAAACCAAGTAGGGACGACCCGAAAAATCAAGGGCAACTTGCACGAGAGCTTCATCTAGAGGCGCAACAAAATGTCCAAATCTGGCAATCCCTTTGCGATCGCCTAATGCCTGTCCAAGAGCTTGCCCTAATACAATCCCCACATCTTCATTGGTATGATGATCGTCAATATGCAAGTCACCTGTAGCTTGAACATCGAGATCAATTAATCCATGGGAGCAAATCTGATGCAACATGTGATCGAGAAAGGGAATACCAGTGTTGATATTGCCTTTACCCGTGCCATCAAGATTCAGCGCCACAGTGACTTCGGTTTCGCCAGTTTTGCGGTGGACTTTGGCAATGCGAGGAGTATCGTAGGACATAGCGCAGAAGGGTTGATAAAAGTTGTAAAGTGTCAGCTTTACTACACTCTAACCTTAAATTGCGATCGCGTTGATTGATTTAACACATCAACTTGTAAGGGACATTGGGCAAGCCTTGGTGCAGGTACTAAAAAATGATGAATCGTTTCTTATTTATGTTGCTGTTGCTTTTACAGCCTATTGGTTTAGGGTTGCTATGGATTAGCTGCTTTCCAGGGCTGATCTTTAATGTGCTCTTTTATTCATTTTTCATTGGGTATATTTACGGAATCCCCCTTTTAGTTTTATTGGTATTGGTATTTCTAGTGGGGATGACAGTTATAAAGAGAATGAATTTTCTCCCTGTAAAACAAGCTAGAAGCGATCGCCAAAAATTACTGATTGCGATCGCCATAACTGTAGGGCTAACGGCTATTTTATTAAAAACCAATTTGCCCCAAATCACTGCCTTTGCGATATCAAGCTCTGCATTTGATGGGATTGTGGCTGATGCTGATAAGCTCCAGTCAATCTGTAATAGCCAACCAGTTAACCAGCAGTTAGGCTTATATCGCG
>JANNDZ010000480.1:0-11190 GCA_031378395.1 Pseudanabaena sp. OTE_75_metabat_487_sub | reverse complement strand
CCTTGCCATCAAAGATCTGAAAGCTCTTTTCTGAGTCAGAAGTACCAACTACCGTGCCTGATCGCTCAATTACAAAAACTCGTCCTCTTGTGCTGTATTTGAGCTGTCGAAGAAATGTACTTATATCAACATTTGCCTGATTGCTATTTGATGGCAAGTGTAAATAACTATTAAGTTCTGTACTAATGCGATCGCCCATTTCACCACTTAGGCTGGCTGCGATCGCACCTACTCTTTGTTGCCCATTCCGAAAAGTAAATACCCCAATTACTACTGTGGCTAGACAAATCTGGATCACAAACGGAACAATTAAAACGATTTTAAGTGGAACATTTTTGAATGGCTTAGTTATAAACGGAATTTTCAACATGACGCATCATCAATATTTAGATTTATCTTCGACCTTTCAGTAAATAAGTGATCATTTCTCCTTTACCTTTAATATTAATCGCACTTCTCTGATCGAGGTGATATTTGTGTTTTAAAAGTTGATAGGTTACTTCTGTTACCTGAGTACAACCTGCAATGCCATAGGACTCCATCCGACTGGCGACATTAACTGTATCACCCCATAGATCGTAAATAAATTTCTTCGTCCCAATTACGCCTGCGATCGCCTGTCCAGTATGAATCCCAATCCGCAACGAAAAATCAGTGCCATCCGTTCGCTTGAATTTTTGAATCACCACTTGCATTTGTAAAGCCATTTCCGCGATCGCCTCCGCATGATCTTTGCTAGGCACAGGTAGTCCGCCTACTACCATATAAGAATCTCCAATGGTTTTAATTTTTTCTAAATCATACTGCTCAACAAGATGATCAAATTCCGAAAAAATTTCATTCAGAACATTGACTAATTCGCTTGCAGAAATGGAAGCCGCATATTCTGTAAAGTCCACAATATCGGCAAATAGAACTGTAACTTCTTCAAATGAATCGGCAATGATTGTGCCACTGGTTTTTAAATGTAGCTTTGTCTTAGATTGCACATTTTTCAATCGCTCAGCAATCTCTTGTGGTAAAACATTGAGTAAGAGACGTTCTGACTTCTTCTGCTCCACCCGTAAACTTTCTTCTGCGCGGCGACGTTCTTGGGCTTCCATTCCTAAAGCTAATAAATCAGCTAGGGAACTAGCAAAGCTGATTTCTTCCTCTAGCCATAGATGTTCGATATCTGTATGTTCAAGTGCAAGTATACCAATGATTTCACCGCCTACTTCAAATCTAGAAAGTAGAACTGAAACAATATTAAAGGGTCTACAATATGAGATGACTAATTCGCGAAAAATATTATCATCTTGCACATCTTCAACTGCGATAATGCGGTTCTCTAATACAGCCTCAAAAAAGCTAGGATATTCTTCTGCGGTTAAAACTTCAGCTTCGGTATGTAAATGCAAGCTTTTTTGATAAAGATCAAGGCAATGTAGTACAGTTTTACTTTTATTGAAGAGCCAAATACTTACCCGCTCAACATTTAAGGCATAGCTGCCTGTTCTGGTAATATTTTGCACTGCGACAATAAAGTCGCCTTGGTTGATTGCCTTATCTTTAGTTAAATCAAACAAGACATTTTGCTGTTTGCGGAGTTGCTGCTCGCGCCGAGACAAAATGAAGTTTGTTCTTTGCAAAGATGCTTTGGATGCATCTAACTCATAGCTAGTTTCTTGAACAAGTGACTCTAGTTCTTGATTTGATTTTTTTAAGCGCTGTAAGGAGGCGATGCTTGATCGCATTAAGATAATCGCAAGAGCGAGCAAAATCATTACGCCGCCGAGAGGCACAAATAATATCGGATCGCTAATATTGTCGATAATTTGCAAGCCGATATTGCCCACTAAATTAACCATTAGCGGCATATTGTGCAACATATTAGCAAGAAGGCTAGTAGTCAGAGTTTTAAGGCAAAAAATTATAAATCTGATATATAGCTTTATGCTAGCCCGATCGCTAGTAGTGGTCAATTCGCACAATTGCTGACTTAAACCAAAAAGGGGGCGCTTTGCGCCCCCTTTTACGCAACTACGTTAATCACAAAACCGTAGCCACTTACTGTTTGCTCAGCGCGAATTTTGCAGCCTTTGCGTAATTCCATCTGACCATCGACCTCAACATCACCATCAATAATCATCAACTTTGCCGCTCCACCAGTATCCACTACCCCACAAACTTTTAATAAGTTACACAAAGTTATGTATTCGCCCGTTAGTTCAAATTTTTCATGAATTGTTTCTTGCATCTTGATGATTTGCGTTAATGGGTTAAAAAGTAAGCATAATAGATGCAGTACCCCTAAACCGAAAAAAATTCGTTAAAATTTCCATGAGTCAACTGTGGCAAGAGTTAGAGCGCGAAGTCGAACGGCGACGCACCTTTGCAATTATTTCCCACCCCGATGCGGGGAAAACGACGTTAACCGAAAAACTATTGCTATACGGAGGTGCAATCCACCTTGCAGGGGCGGTTAAGGCTAGAGCCGCGCAACGTCATGCCACGTCTGACTGGATGGAATTAGAAAAACAACGCGGAATTTCGATTACTTCGACGGTGTTGCAATTTGACTATATGGGCTATTGCATTAATTTGCTGGATACCCCAGGGCATAAAGATTTTAGCGAAGATACTTATCGTACCCTTGCTGCTGCTGATAATGCGGTGATGTTGGTTGATGGGGCAAAGGGCTTAGAGCCACAAACCCGCAAATTGTTTGAAGTTTGTCGGCTGCGATCGCTGCCCATTTTTACATTTATCAATAAGATGGATCGCCCGACCCGTGATCCGCTGGAACTATTAGATGAAATCGAAAAAGAATTGGGGATCACTCCTTATGTGATGAATTGGGCGATCGGTACTGGTGATCAATTTAAAGGGGTGTACGATCGCGCTAGCAAAACGGTGCATTTATTTAAGCGCAGTTCTCATGGTCAGAGAGAAGCTGAGGTAAACATCTATCCCTTTGATGATCCACAAGCAATTAAATTTATTGGTCAGAATCTTTATAATCAGCTTTTAGAAGATTTGGAAGTTATTGATGCTGCTGGGGCTGAATGGAATACGCAGGATTTGCATCGTGGCAAACTTACGCCGATTTTTTTTGGTAGTGCGATGACCAATTTTGGTGTGGAGCTATTTTTAAAGTCTTTCCTTGAATGTGGCTTGACTCCAACGGTTCATGATAGTTCTAGCGGCGAAGTGTCGCCGACTGATGAGGATTTCTCGGCGTTTGTATTTAAGCTGCAAGCAAATATGGACCCACGACATCGCGATCGCATTGCCTTTGTGCGTGTATGTTCGGGTAAGTTCGAGAAGGACATGAGTGTGACCCATTTACGCAGCGGTAAAAGCATTCGCTTATCCCATGCTCAAAAGCTATTTGGGCAAGATCGTGAGGCGATCGATGTTGCTTATGCTGGCGATGTGATTGGGTTGAATAATCCTGGGATGTTTGCGATCGGAGACACGATTTATATTGGTAAGAAACGCCAATACGCGGGGATTCCCTGCTTCTCGCCTGAGCTATTTTGTACTCTCCGCAATCCTAATCCTTCTAAGTTCAAACAGTTTCGCAAAGGTATTTCTGAATTACAAGAAGAAGGTGCAATTCAAATTATGTATTCTGTGGATGAGGCTAAGCGCGATCCGATTCTGGCGGCTGTGGGTCAGTTGCAATTTGAAGTGGCTCAATATCGGCTTCAAAGTGAATATAGTGTGGAAACGATGTTGGAATCTATGCCCTATTCGGTGGCGCGATGGGTTGAAGATGGTTGGGATGCTTTAGGAGCTGTTGGCAGATTGTTTAATACGATGGTGGTTAAAGATAGCTGGAATCGTCCTGTTCTGCTATTTAAGAACCAGTGGAATTTAAATCAAGTGGAGGCTGACCATCCTAAGTTAAAGCTAAAGGCGATCGCGCCAATTGCGGAGCTGACTAAATCTAACGTTAACTGATTCTCAAATTTGTAATTGATTATGACTGAATCGCTAGAAGTAAAGCAACAGAGAGAAGAAACGCTGCTATCGGCATTTCTGGAGATGGTAAGATCGCCTGATGGGGATTTTGGTGTAATCGATCGCCTTGCTCAAGCATCTAGCGATCTAGAAAGTTTAAAACTCATCATCAATTTTCTCTCCAATGAGCCTCAAGGCAAAGCTGCTTTTGCAAACTATCCTCGTCTTGGAGAAGTTGATTTAGAATTGCTTGCTCTGTTGCCAAGTCATACGCTGGGCTATGCTTATGCTAACCATATGTTGCAGAATGGGCTGAAGCCGTTGCAAATTAAGCCCAGCAGCAATGATTACGAGTTTTTGGGTGCTCATATTACGGAAACTCATGATATTTGGCATGTTGTGACGGGATTTAATACCAATATTATTGGTGAGATTCAGCTAGAAGCTTTCTATGTTTCTCAACTTCAGGCGAGTAGATTTTGGCTGGCTTTAATTGCAAAGAATCTTCTCAAAACTGTGATCTATGACATTGAGCGTTCTGCTGAGTATATGGATGCGATCGCTCAAGGATGGATTATGGCAAAACATGCTAAGCCTCTATTTGGTATAGATTGGAAGTCTCTATGGTCAACGCCTCTAGATGAGGTTCGTGATGTTTTAAATATTAGGAGCACTTTCAATCCCTAAAAGGGTTTCAGAGGCTTTGGAGCTGATGGCACTGGTTCCACATAGTGAGAGAGAAAGAGTGTTGCAATATATGGAGTATAGGGTTAATAGTAAAAGATAAACTTTCGCTAAGAGTAATTGTGTAATGAACCTATATAGCTACCCTTGCCCAGAATGTGGGAGCGAAGATGTGTGCACTGACCACCAGTACAATACCAAAAACAATGGAGTTCGGACAATTTATCATTGTCGAAGATGCGACATCTATTTTAGTGAAACCTTTGGTACACCAATAGCCGGCTTAACGACAAAGCTGAGTCGGATCATCGAGATACTCAAAGCCAGAAGTGAAGGACTGGGACTAAACGCGACAGCACGCACCTTTGGCGTATCGAAAAAGAGTGTGATTGATTGGGAGAGACGGTTAGGAGGAGTAAAGCCGACGTTGATGCTCTATGCATTACGGCAAAAATTTATCCACCAAGATATAGAAGGTGATGAATTGTACACCAAAGTCAATCGTCCATCCCGCTCCAGACTCAGCAGGATGGACGATTGTGTTGATGGAAAGGAGTAGTCGATTTCTATGGGAGTTACAATGTGGGCGCAAAGACCAACTACTCTTTGAAGAGGCGCTGCAAGTCTTGGGCGAGGTGATTGAGAAAACGGGAAGTCTCAGTTTATTTACTGATGGAGAAAGACGATATGGGAATCTGTTGTTTGACATCTGCCATCAGGTGATCCGCAATGGCTCTGTGGGTCGTCCCGCCAAAAAACTGTTAAAGGGGGTGCGCGTTCGACTCAAGAATAAGGGCGCAAAAAAGCAATCAGGTCGGCCACGTAAAAAGTATCAAGCCCCCTGTTCCTGAGCATCCTAAAACCGAGCATCTAGTCAATGACAAAGATTTCATGCCAATCATGTTGAAGCTTTCAATGCATCTCTGCGACGACGTAATTCCGCTTTTCGTCGCAAGACGAATACCTATGCTAAATCCCGTAACAACTTGCAAAGGACTCTTGATCTCTACTGGTTGGTTCACAACTTTGTGCGCGCTCATTTCAACACTAAGATCGTCCCTGCTGTAAAGCTAGGTATTATGGAGGTTGGACTTTCTTGGTCACAGTTGTTTTCTATTCAATATGTCTTCTAACTGCCTTCACATATACTCTTTTGTATCTCACTTGGCGGAACCAGTACCATCCGCCCCGATGTAACGGAAGTAATGTCAGCAAGAAAATAGAACCCAGAAATGAGAAGCGGCGCGATGCACCAATTCTCATTTCTGGGTTTAAGCTGTAGATCTTCGAGAATTAGTATAACTAGGCAGCCAGATCGCAGTTAATCATCCATGGAGTGCCAAAGCGATCGACAAGCATCCCAAAACGAGCAGCCCAGAAGGTTTCTTGGATTGGCATTTGCACTGTTCCATTTTTTGCCAAAGCGTTAAAAACCCGCTCTGCTTCATCAGGATCGTTTAATACGAGCGATACAGAGAAACCCTGTGGTTTTTCAAAGTAATTAGGCGGAGCATCGGAACCCATCAGTACCGTATCACCCACGGTTAGGGAGGCATGCATGATTTTATCAAGCTTTTCAGGTGGCGTTTGCTCCGCCATAGGCGAATCTCCGTAGGTCATCATCGCATCGATTTTGCCATCTAGGCACTGTTCGTAGAACTTAAACGCAGCTTCGCATTCATCGTTAAAAGAGAGATATGGACTTAATTTCATGATGGACTCCTTTATTTTATTTGTTGGTTTTTCTGTGGAGTTGAGATCCCAAGCAAGATTTCGGTTTAGCTAACCAAGTTTTAATCATCGCTCATCAATCTAGTCGAACTGGAGTTTGTGCGATCGACAGCTAGAATAAACTGTTTATAGGAATTTGTATGTATTAATTGCACATGGATTTCTTAAATACACACTTTAGGAATTCTTGATTTTCTCAGTCTCAGCACAGATGCGTTCTTCCTGCTCTCTAAGTTCAGGTGTAAATTCGTCGCCAAAGTCTGATGCCTCAAAGAGTGGACGAATCTCAATCTCTGACTCTGATGGCATTGGATTAGGACAGCGTTTGACCCATGCGATCGCCTCTTCCATCGACTGTACTTGCCAGATCCAGAAGCCCGCAACCAGTTCTTTTGTTTCTGTGAATGGGCCATCAATGACGCTGCGATTTACTCCTGAGAGTCTCACCCGCGCTCCTTTTGAACTAGGATGTAAACCCTCACCAGCCAGCATAATCCCTGCTTTGACCAGTTCTTCGTTGAAGTTACCCATGTCAGTCAGCAGTTGTTCGCTAGGCATCACACCAGCCTCTGAGTCTGCAGTCGCTTTGACCATAACCATCACTTTCATCTTTCAGTCTCGTTTTACAAACAATTCCTGAAATGTTATCCAGCATAAGCCCGTTCTAGTTCAGCGATGTCAATCTTCTTCATTTGCAGCATTGCCGCGAAGACTCTTTGAGATTTTTCATGATCGGGATCAATCATCATCTCAATCAAAACGTGGGGAATAATTTGCCAAGAAACACCGAATTTATCCTTGAGCCAGCCGCACTGCTGACCCTTTTCATCGCCGCCTTCAGAGAGATTCTCCCAGTAGTGATCGACTTCTTCTTGGGTTTCGCAATTAACTTGGAATGAAATCGCCTCATTGAATTTGAACATCGGGCCACCGTTGAGCGCCGTATACGTCTGCCCATCAAGCTCAAATGCAACGTTTAGAACCGATCCTGCGGGTTTGCCATGAACTTCCTGTCCAGCCTCACCATAATGACTGGTGGTTCCAATCCTTGAATTTTGAAAAATTGAAGTATAGAACTTAGCAGCTTCTTCAGCTTGACCGTCAAACCACATACAGGGAGTGATCTTTTGGATGACTTGCATTGTGCTTCTCCTATTAGATTTAGATTGGGTGATAAAACAAGAAATATCTAGACTTGGTTAACTGCACTTGGCTCCATGAAAAAGATTTCCCAAATGTGACCATCTAAATCTTGGAATCCATGCTGGTACATAAAACCATGATCCTTGGGTTCGTTATAAGCGGTTCCACCCGCCGCGATTGCTTTTGCTACGATCTCGTCAACTTCAGCGCGACTATCAAACGATAAAGCTACAAGTACTTCTGCACTTTTGGTTGTATCGCAAATCTCTTTAGGCACAAAGGACTTGAAGAATTTCTCAACGAGTAGCATGGAGAATATATTTTCTCCGATAATCATACAAGTGGCATTTTCATCGGTAAACTGCGCATTGAATGTGAAGCCAAGATGTGTAAAGAACTCGATGGATTTATTGAGGTCTTTGACTGGAAGGTTTACAAAAATTTGACGAGTCATAGGTTTCTCATTTAAAATTTAATACAAGTAGATAGCGCTAAGAGCAGCATTGTTTTAGCTCTCAATCATTATCTCAAACCCGCCATAGATCAGCCGCTTGCCGTCAAAGGGCGGCATCTCCATGCATGATTGCATTCGAGGATCTACCATTACCTTCTGATTCCCTAGATCGCGTACTTCACGGGAAGGCCAGACGATCCATGAAAAAACAACGGTTTCGTTTTCCTCGCATTTAACCGCCATGGGGAAAGATGTTAGCTTGCCGTCGGGAACATCATCTCCCCAACATTCAACTATTTTGAGCGCACCATATTCCTTGAACACAATAGCTGCATCTTCAGCCATTTTTTGATAAGCTGCACGATTGGCAGTCGGTACTGCTAAGACAAATCCATCTACATAATTCATGAAAGTTCTCCTTACT
Organism: Pseudanabaena sp. OTE_75_metabat_487_sub; assembly: GCA_031378395.1. GTDB lineage: Bacteria > Cyanobacteriota > Cyanobacteriia > Pseudanabaenales > Pseudanabaenaceae > Pseudanabaena. The sequence goes on along the minus strand of JANNDZ010000480.1, from coordinate 2,806 downwards.
TAAATTGACGATTGATTGTTTATTTCAAAATTTAATTAGCAATCTCACAGGTACTAATTTTTGGACTCAACATACTTCGCAAAATTATTTAGGATGCTTTGCCAGCCTTGGCGTTGTTGTTCCGCCGCATTCTGAGACTCTGCATCAAATGTTTCTTCTACTTTAACGCCATTTTCAACGAGTGAAAACTCAATGGCTACCGATCGCCCATCTGCCATGGAAAACTCAATTAGTTGGTTCTCAATCACTTTTGAGAATGTTCCGCCAAAGTCAAAGCCCATGCTTCCATCTTTTGCTTCCATCCTTGAGGAAAAAGTTCCACCCACTTTCAAGTCAACTGCACTCTCAGTAGTATGCCAATCTTCGGATGCCGCATTCCACTGTTTGATGTCTTCAGGGTTGTTCCAAGCCAGCCAGACCTTATCTAAGTCAGACTTGATGGTGGTTTCAATACTTATTTTCATTTCCGTGTCCTCAAAATTTGACTTTTGTTTAGTGGATGTAACGAGATTAAAGCCTCGCTATACTATTTAGTCGAACAGGAGTTCGTGCGATCAACAGGTTTAACAAACTTAAAAAAAGTCTGTTTTATTTCACTTTGGTAGCGATCCACCATGTTGTGCCGCCTGCATCCTTTACGCCGCCGCGTTTGTCTTCATCGTCTTTTTTGATCGGTTCTTGTACAGACTTTGCACCTGCGACGATCGCGCGTTTGTAGGTAGCGTCAACATCGCTGACATAGATGTGCACATGAGAAGGAATCGATGACCAACCATCACCTCCATCTGCGACCATAACTACCGTGTCGTCGATGCGAACCTCAGCATGGGTAATTTTTCCCGCATCGTTAGGAATTCGGCGTAATTCGACGGCGCTAAAGACCTCGACCAAGAACGCAATCGCGGCATCTGCACCGTTGACGATCAGATATGGCGAGACAGTACTGTAGCCTTCTGGTTTGTAGTACGATTCCATAGATTCTCCTGTGAATATAGAGTGAATGGCTCTCGCGATCGCAACTATATACCCGAAGGTTTATGACGCGGTTAAGAATCCCTTTAACATTTGCATACTCCTTGGCTTTGTACTTACAACAAGTCAGGCAGTTCCATGATTGGGCGAATTTCAACAGTGCCTTTACGCGCAGTGGGAATACGTTCAGCGATCGCGATCGCTTCGTTCAGATCATTGGCTTCGATCAAGAAGTAGCCGCCGAGTTGTTCGCGGGTTTCCGCAAAGGGACCATCGGTTACTAGCCTTTTGCCCTCACGAACTCGAACACTAGTTGCCAAGGCAACAGGTTGTAGTGGCGAAGCGCCCAAGTATTGACCGTTCGCATTTAGAGCTTGGGTTAGCTGTACAGATTTCTCGTAGCATTCCGCTCTCTCATTTTCTGTCCATGCATTTTCGTCACTGTAAATGAGCAACATATATTTCATGATTGATCCTCTGGAAATATGAATGCTGTACGATAATCATATTTCAATTTGTGTATTTTTTTTGTGAAAATAGTTGATAAAGTTTGCTTAGATTTTCACTTGTAGATCTCTCGATGCAATCATTGAGTTAATCTGCTCGTCGGTCGCTCGAATTTCAAAAGGTCCGTTGCGAATCCCTGGATGTTTTGACATCAAATGGATTGCATGATTTAGATCTCTAGCCTCAAGAAATAAGATACCGCCCAGATGTTCTTTGGTTTCAGCGTAGGGACCATCTGTAACCGCGACTTTCCCGTTCTGGTATCGCAGCGTTGCCGCATTGCGGATACTTTGAAGTGCTTCGCCACCAATAAAGTGTCCACCTCGCCGTAGCTCGTCGGCGTAGGCGAAACATTTTTGCATCAGAGCAATGCGATCGCTTTCGTTCATCCGATCCCATTTCGTCTCATCCATATATCCAAGGCAGATAAATTTCATCGATACCTCCAGATTTTTATCTAAACTATTTGCATTCATCCAGTAGTCGTTCGGTGAAGCTGTAAATCGACAACATGGCAAAATATTTTTTGATAGATATTCTAGAGGCGGCGCTTTGCGCCGCCTCTAGATATATTTTTAGTTCAGTTCTTGGAGACGCTTTTCGAGAAATCGCCGCTCTGGTTCTTGCTTCACGAGTGCAAGGGCACGTTGGTAAGATTCTCTTGCCTCGGTTACTCTGCCCAAGCGCCGACAGAGATCGGCTTTTGCAGCATGGGCTAAATGGTAATCAGCTAAATCGCCATTCGATAAGATCGCATCAATCCTTTGCAATCCCGATAGAAAGCCATCACGCATCGCTATTGCCACAGCTCTATTTAAATCAACTACTGGTGATGGCTCTATGCGCATGAGTAGGTCATACAAGGCGACAATCTGTTGCCAGTCCGTTGCCTCAGCACTTGTTGCTTCAGAATGCACTGCCGCGATCGCAGCCTGAATTGTGTACGAGCCGAACTGTGGGGATGATAGCGCTTGCCGCACAAGTACCCTGCCTTCCGCAATATGTGATTGGTTCCAGAGTGAGCGATCCTGATCTTCTAGAAGAATTAGATCGCCTGTGGCGGATGCACGAGCAGTACGTCGCGATTCTTGCATGAGCATCAGTGCTAATAATCCGATCGCTTCCGCATCTGGTAATAGTTCTACTACTAGTCGCCCCAAACGAATTGCTTCTTCCGAGAGGTCATTTCTTGTTAGAGAGTCACCTGATGAAGCTGCATATCCTTCATTAAATACTAAATAAATCGTTTGCAGCATGGTATCTATGCGATCGGGCAACTCTGCGATCGCTGGCACTTGGTAGGGAATCCTTGCATCGCGGATCTTTG
>JANNDZ010000470.1:0-2419 GCA_031378395.1 Pseudanabaena sp. OTE_75_metabat_487_sub | reverse complement strand
CCCCCGCACCCCAACCGATCGGGCGACCAAGTGACATACGTACGATTAAATTCAGCATCTTGAATTTTGATGAAGCTAATGATTTGTACTATACCCTAACCAAAAGCCAAAAAGAAGCAGGTAGACTGCGCCCACCTGCTTCTTTTTGTAGCGATCACCAACAAAATAAAAATCCAAGAAGAGAATGGCGGCGCGAAGCTCCGCCATTCTCTTCTTGGTTTTTATGTACTAATACGCTTGGCGACAGCTGTAGTTAGCCACAACCACAGCCAGATTTTTTACAGCCAGCAGAGCCTTCAGGATGTCCATCGGCACAAGCTTTGCTGCAATAAGGCTTATCATTTGCCATGATTGCTGTGTCTAGAGAGACTATGCAACTACATTTAGGGCAAGCGCATTTGGTTTCTGTGAGAGTTGTCATATATTTAATCCAATACAATTAAGATTAGTATATATGAATATACTTTCATATGTCAAAGACTACGAGAAAAAGCGTTCGCTTTTTTGTAAAATGTAACAATGCTAAATTCCTCTGTACCTTCCGTTGACAACTTGCCGACATGCGATCTTTGTGCGATCGCACCTGAAGCATTACAAGATTTAGTTGATGGGATCTTGCCATCTGAGAAAGCCCAAGCTATGGCAGAATTCTTCGGAATGTTAAGCGATCCCAATCGCCTGCGGATTCTCTCAATCTTATCGAAACAGGAATTGTGTGTGCATGATATCGCTTCGCTAGTAGGCATGAGTGAATCAGCGGTATCCCATCAATTGCGAGTTCTCCGCACCATGCGCCTAGTCAGTTATCGCAAAAGTCAGCGCAAAGTCTATTACCAACTCCTCGATCACCATGTTTTAGAGCTTTATCGCTCTGTCTCTGAGCATTTGGATGAGTAACTTTTTGTCAGGTTGTGAAGTCGCCATGCTAACCTTATAGCAAATTTTTCATCCTGCCGAACTCTGCAAACAGACAATGGAAACAACATCCTTAGATGCAAATCCAATAACAGATGCAAATCCAGATTCACATCTAGATATAAATCCAGATGCAGATGCAAACCAAGCTTCAAGTTTGACTAACAATCAAATTAATGAGGCTCCTAACCATCTTCCTTCCTCTAATTTAGCTTTGGATCTAAAGTCATCAACCAGTATTTTGACTGAAGAATTGGCAGGGATAAAACTTTCGCATAGCAAGCAAAAAGGTGACTGTTTATATCTTTATAGTCGAGATCGAGAAGTAACTTGTGCAACAAAGATATTAGAGGCGATCGCACCGAGTACACAGGATCTCGATCGTTCAGTTTTATACGCCGAAGGAATCCACCGTCTTAAATTGCATGGAAATGCATGGGCGTTAGGACTGGATTTACCGATCGCCCCCTCGGCGCTGGTCGCTGCCGAAATTATCGCCGCCTTGCTCAATAGTTTCCGTAAAGATCCTCAACTAGCACCCAAGCTTGCTCAAACCAAGCTGAAGTTACTATTACAAAACAATTGTCTTAATTTGTTGTGTGAGACACGCACCCAGATTTTGCAAGCCGAGATGGTCTTGCCGATGTTAAATACTTTGCGAACCGTGAGTGCATCGGAATATTTTCAATCGGTGACGGTATCAAGCCGCGTCATTGGCGAGAAAAAGCCGAGTTGGTCTTTTGAAATTGATTTGTTAGCAATCGGCATCCCGAACGCCAATGCAGAAGAGTTATTTACCGACGAAAATCTAGAAGATCACAGCATTGCATTTATCAGCGAAGACGAAGAACCTAATTCTTGGCAGAAATTAAGTAGATATACTGGGTCACAACTGTTTGCGTTTGGTCAAGCGATCTTGAGCTTGAAATGGCTAGGGCAAACATCGCCCAAAATTCTCTCTATACCTGCTTGTATAGCAAGTTTAGCGATCGGCGTTGGGGCAACGATCGCCATTGATCGCACTCTCAGTAATTACGATCAGCCCGATCAACCAACCAAATTTGTAATCGCTGATTCCAAAATTAATTTACCAGCTAACCAGTCAGATAATGCTCCCGAAAAGATTCTCACCAATAAATCCCCCCTCAATTTTAATATTGCTTTATTCAATGAAAAATTAGCCCTACTTGATTGGCAGATCACGAATAAACAGCGATCGCCAGAAGTCCTAATTGTTGGCAGTTCCAGAGCCTTACGCGGGCTCGAGCCAAAAACATTAGAAAAAACACTTAACAACAAAGGCTACAAAGACATCAGTGTCTTTAATCTTGGTATTGATGGTGCGACCGCTAAGGTTGTAAATCTGCAAATCACCCAAATTCTCTCCCAGCCCCAACTACCGCGCATGATTATTTGGGCAGATGGTCTGAGAGCATTTAATAGTAGCCGCAGTGACCTTACCTACGACGAAATCACTGTATCCGTCGGCTACAAGCAATTGCAA
>JANNDZ010000426.1:0-14272 GCA_031378395.1 Pseudanabaena sp. OTE_75_metabat_487_sub | reverse complement strand
CAAAATCAATAAAATGAATCGGATATTCAACCTGTTTGATAATTGTCGGGAGTTGTTCAGAAATCCATTCCTTATTCTTTTGGGTATATTCAATCTGAATCAATTGACGATCGCTATAAGTATAATCATCGAGTGCTTCTAAGGGAACGTCAAACATACTTGCCTTCCCTTGCAAAACCAACTCATTGACTAGAGGAGCCTCATGAGTGCCAATTCTACCCATTTGATAGAGTTCTAGGACATGGTGTTCTACATCCGCAAGATCGCCCCAACATTGCCTAAACCCATCGCGATCATCGCGATCGCTAGCTCGATATTCGCAGCTTTTGCAGCCCTTACTAATTGGCGCAAAGATTTCAGGAGATTGCTCGATCAAATAGTCTAGATATTTTTGTGCCGAATTAAGCGTTGGCTCGATTAATTCAGCAACTTCAGTTTCGATACTAACCTTAGTGAGAAATTGATCTTTTTCTATTTCTTGGACATCTCCAGAAAAATTAACGGCAATACCATTAAATTTAGAAAAGGAATTGCGATGTGTAGAGAGGCGTTGAATCTGGAAATAGGATGCAAGATTATCAATTGCGGTGGTTTTTGTGCGATCGGGTACGAGCAAATAAGGAGCAATCTCAACTTTGCGATCAGGTAAATGCTGAGCTAGCATTTCTTGCAAAATCCCGACTTGGTAGGCGACATCTTCAATGATGTATCTCCATTCACCGCCGACTTTACCAGTGCGTTTATTGCGAAAAATGGAAAGCTTGCGATATTTGACTAAGTTTTCATGGGCATTACTATCAAATCCCTTCGATCTAATTTCAATAATCTCAATGCGATCGCCCTGCTTCACCAGAATATCTGCACGAGCAAGCTGATGGTTATGATAGAGCACAGGCTCAAACAGAATTACATTCTCTTGTTGTAAATGAGCGATTGTTTCTTGGGAAGCCTTGACTATGCTTTCCTCAGTCTTGAGATTTGCAGAAATATAGATCCCGTCTGGATAAAGCAGGTGGGCAATCTTACTAACAATAAAATTTCCGTCAGCTAATATTCTGGTATACCCATCAACGCGATCGACAGTAGGATAGCCCAACTTCTTGTAATAAAGTTTGGTTGTACAACTGCGGGCAGTCTTAAGATCGGATTTCGTTAGATAAATAGGGTGAGACATACTGCCTAAAAAACTTCGCAGTATAAATTTAGCACGAGAGAGCTTAAACCCCAAAAAAGAAAAGCATCTGCGTTGCAGATGCTTTTCTTTTTTGGGGTTTTGAGATTGCGTCACGCAATCGTGATTTTGGGACTATTGTACCAATTGTAAGTTGGACTATCAGGATCGTCATCCACACCCAACTTACTCTCAGCGCCATCAATTCGCATCCGCACCAAATACTCACCCGCTTTGACATTCGCAATTGGAATCTCGATTGTAGAACTAGCATGAGGTAGAGGTGGACGATCAAACATATAGACAGAGGGACTATCAGCCGTCCATTCATTCAAAGCTAAAACTACTTTCTGCTTCTCTCGCACCAGCACATCTAACTGGATGACAACCACCGCCGATCGCAAATCTTCCTCGATCGCTTCTAGTTGAGTTATAGTCACATTCACAACCGTCGGACATAGGACAAATGGCATCACATTCGAGGCGATCGCATTGGTGATCAACGGCGAAGTGCTATTAATGCGATGGATGACTTGCAAACTCTGTACTCCCGCTTGGATTTGTGGTAAAGCCATATCCGCAAGCGAAAAAGTGATTTCGCGATCCTGTACCGAAGTTGGTGTAATTACCAAATCCCCAACATGGATTTCTACAGTCTGGCTCTGGAGAGATCTCCCACGAATGGTCATCAAACTAGCGATCACAATCGGCTCAAATCGACTACCCTGAGCCACAACTTGCTCAATATAGGGCGAAGCAGGAAATGGAACCAATCCTGCGGGTGAAGCATCGCGAATCGGCAAGGCTCTCTGGAAGTTTTCTCGACCTTCGACAATCACTAGACAAGCTCGATAAGCGATCGACAACACATAGGGAACTTGATAAAATACTGACCAAGCTTTAGAGAGATCTTCTAGCGAAATATCGATAGGCACAATATTGATCTGTTGAATCTGATCCGCAAGATCGGAATCTAACAGAAATGGAAATGTTGAGTCATTACAAGTCGAGCGAATCATTTCCGTTGTAAGAATTCTTTTGTCCGCAAGGGTGCTGACTACGCTTCCCAATACTCTTTGTGGTTGCAGTTCTGCATCATTACCATAGCAACTCATCATGTAGCAAAGATCGACAGCCACTTGACGATTGAGGGGATTTCCCTTGGTTCGATTGGGCGTAGAGTCATAGTTTGCCAATGAAGGATTGCTAGTTACTTGATATAAAAAGATATTGACTCCCACCTCTGGCGCACCAGTAGAGATACTTCCAGGCGCTAAAGTAGTGGCTCGCGCACCTTCGATATCCTGTTGAATGACTGACTGCAAGACCCTCTGCAATGTAGCCGTTACCGTCGCGATCGCTAAATAATTACTCATCTCCACTCACCAAACCTAATTTCAACGCTCTAACGATCGCCTGAGTGCGGCTAGCCACACCTAACTTCTCAAATACACTGGTGAGATGCGCTTTGACTGTGGCGATCGTCACATGTAGATAGCGAGAAATATCTTCATTTGATGCTCCCTTAATCAGCCAGTTCAGTACCTCCTGTTCGCGATCGGTAAGATGGATCGTGGAATGCCCCTGTAGCGATCGCCCTGCATAAAAATGAAAAATCCGAAAGAAGCTCGTGGCAATATCAGGCGGCAAGAAAATTTCATCATTCATAACCGTCGAAATTGCCTCATAAAGCTGACTGCCAATGCGATCTTTTGCCACATATCCTCTTGCTCCCAATTGCATTGCTCTAAATACTAATTCATCTTCACGATGCGCCGACAAAATTAAAACTTTGCCATGATAATCTAATTTTTTGAGATCCATTAGCACTTTTAGTCCACTATCTTCGGGAGATTTTAAATCCAGCTTGACATCTAAAAGAATTAAAGAAGGCTTCTGCTCGATTACCAGCTTACTTGCTTGCTCACAAGAAGTCGCTTCCCCGACAATTTTAAACTGGAGATAACAATCGTCACTATAAAAACTCAGCAGTGTATGTAAACCGCGCCGAAAATTGGAGTCATCTTCTACCAATAAAACCGATACTATCTGAGCCGTTGTTGTCATAGATCATTTGCTATGGATCTTTATTTAGAAGTAAGTAGCTAAAAAATCCCAGAATCTGTATCGCCCACGTAGTGGGCGATACAGATTCTAGCTTTGTTTTTCTAATTATGTTGAGTTACTTATTTAGAAGTATAGACTAAAGTCTAATAACCCTTAATTTTGATTATCCCTACTGTATATGTCTATAGACATAGTTATTACGGGTGGCATATGGCACTAGACTACTTCGCCCCGGGCGTATACGTCGAAGAGGTTGATAAAGGCAGTCGTCCCATTGAAGGCATCAGCCTAAGTGTGGCAGGCTTTATCGGATTTACCGAAGACGTACGCGGTGATGCTGAGCTTTTCAAACCAATGATGGTCACATCATGGGATCAATATCGCGAATACTTCGCGGCTCCTGGTTCCGATGGATACACTGACTTTGACGCTTACTTGCCATTCGCAGTTAATGGTTGGTTTGTTAATGGTGGTGGACGTTGCTGGGTATCTAGCATCGGTACAAGGCTACCTGGATCTGAGCCTCCAGCCCCTGAGGCAACCGCACTTCGCATTGGCACATCGAACAACAAGCCCACCTTGATGTTTAACATCAAGCCAGCCGCAGCTTCAGAGAGCCAGTTAGCACTACCTTCAACGGGCGATCGCATCAAGGTCATCATTCAAGAAAGCACTCCCAAGCCTCTTCCTGAAACTGCTCCTGCTGATGCCGAGCCACCCCTAAATACTGGTGAATTTTTCAACGTCATCGTTGTCCAAGGCGGACAAGAACTGGAAAAATTCGAGCATGTCTCGATGAATCCACAGGTAGCTACAGCAGTCGCTGACTATGTTGTAACTGCGATCGCTGATTCAGAATATGTCACCATCGCCGATATCTCCACTAGTGGACAGCCCCTCTCCCGTCGTCCTGCCAATGGAGCCTACGAGATCGCGCCACCTCCCTACATTTCCACAATTGATCGCTTTGCTCGTGACCTGCTAGGACAAAGAGACGATCGCACAGGCATTCAAGGCATGTTTGAAATCGATGAAACCGCAATGATTGCCTGCCCTGACCTAATGCGCGTCTATGAAGCAGGGCTAATCGACATCGACCAAGTGCATGGTGTCATGGAAATGATGCTCAGCATGTGCGAAAACTCCTTCCCAGGACCTGCCTTCCGCATGGCTGTCATTGATCCACCACCGATCAAGCCATCTAAGGGCATGGAAGCCGTATCCCCTGATCGCCAAAAACCTCAAGACGTAGCTCAATGGTTGAGCATGTTCAACCGTCGCTCTATGTTTGGCGCACTCTATTACCCTTGGATCAAAGTCGCCAACCCTCGTAAAGGCGGCAAACCATCCTACGTTCCACCATGTGGTCACGTCATGGGTCTTTGGTGTCGCACCGACCAATCACGCGGTATCTTCAAAGCTCCTGCTAACGACACCCCTAGAGGCGTGCTTGGCTTGGCTTACGAAACTAACATGCGTGAGCAAGAAATGCTCAATCCCATCGGCATCAATTGCATCCGTAACTTTGCCAGCTACAATCGTGGCTTCAAGGTATGGGGTGCACGCACATTGGTTGAGCCAGATAATATTCAATGGCGCTATATCAGTGTCCGCCGCTTGATTAGCTATATCGAGAAATCGATTGAAATTGGTACTCAATGGGTTGTCTTTGAACCTAACGATACCGATTTATGGGCAAGAGTAACCCGTACCGTCAGTAACTTCCTAGAAGGACTCTGGCGGAATGGAGCATTATTTGGCGGCGCATCCTCAGAAGCGTTTTATGTCAAATGCGATGCCACGCTCAATACCCACGAAACTATGATGATGGGTCGCCTATACATCGAAGTCGGTATTTGCCCTGTCCGTCCTGCTGAATTTGTGATCTTCCGCGTCAGCCAGTGGTCGCCAAACAGTTAACGATTTATTAAGAAGAACACCCATAGGGTGTTCTTCTTATATAAACCTCTAAAATTTGTGGTAGTCATGCAATGCAATTGAGTTGTGAGCAAAGCGCTCACAACTCAATTACTAAAAAACTAGTTTGTAACACGACCAAATCTATTTATCGCTTTTTTAAGATTTATGCTGTGATTCTTACCGATTGATAGCTTTAGATTTTAGAATAGTCATTTAGTAGCACAAACCTGTAAATCAGTCTTAAAGGAGGAAGAATGGCAGAACTTAAACCAATTCCTACTAGTCGATACTATGTAGAATTTGCTGGGTTGGAAGAAAAACTAATTAAAAGTGTTTCTGAAGTTAGTTTTACGGGTCAAACCGCAGGGCATGAAAAGCCCCTAGCATCCACTAAGGGAGGCAAAACTCTTTGGCAAAGTACATCGGCAGGTTTTGAAGAAAACCCTAATGTCACCATTGAAGTCTACGTTACCGAAGGGGATATGTCCTTTTACAATTGGTTCCTAGCTACCATGCCTAAAAGTGAAGGAGGCAAAGGGGAGTGGTCAAAAAATCGTAAGAATGGTTCAATCACTGCTTACGATAGTGAAGATAATGAGGTAATTCGTTGGGATCTAATCAACTGTTGGGCTAAATCATACAAAGTGAGTGATTTCAGCTCTGAAAGTAAAGATTTGGCTGTCGAAACCTATGAAATTATCGCTGAGCAAATCAACCGAGTGAAGTAGATTCGCTCACATTTCCATCGCATTATCAAAATTTTGAGGGCACAAAAATATGGCAAAAGGTGAAATTTTAGCCTCTTCTAAATATTACTTTAGCTTAACGGGGCTGGAGGACTTGGTTGTAAAAAAAGTTAGTGGTATAGGCTCAACTCTCCAAACAGCAGGAGATAGCAAGTCCTATGGGGTATCAAAAGGTGCTAAATCCGTAATTCAAGCTACTGTAACAGGCTCAACTAACAGCAAGCTCACCGTTGAGTTTGTCTGTACTGTTGGTGACGATCGCCTAATCAAATGGTATAGTTCCTCGCATTCTGAACCATTCGCAGGTGGCGGAACTCAAACTAAGGGCGAGCGCAAAACTGGCACAATTTCCCTTTACAATCAGGGCGGTGAAGCTGCTGCTACTTGGGAAGTGACTGGAGTAATGCCTTCCAGCTATAAATCAATTAAGCTCGAAGCTGGTTCTGAAGGACTAGCCACTGAGACGATTGAATTTGTATATGAGACTTTGCACCGCAAAACTTAAAAAACAGTTATGAGTGGTGCTGAGCGCCACTCATATTAAAATTTGGAGGAAGGTGATTTCATGACAGCAGAACCGCAAATAGAATTTTTAGCTAAGTCTAAATTTTATGTAGAAATTACTTTACAGGGTAGCTTAGAAAAAATTGACGGCTACTTTATGGAATGTAGTGGGTTGTCGCGAAGTCAAGAAGCAATTGAAATTGTCGAAGTAACTCCGCAAGTATGGGGGAAGAGTGGTTCGACAAAAGGACGGGTTGTTCGCACAAAGCTCCCAGGAAATGTCAAAAGCGAGAATATTACGCTCAAACAAGGGCTGAATATTTCCATGACAATGTGGAATTGGTTAAAAGCTGTGGAAGATGGTAACTGGGCACAACAACTCCGAGATGGAGATATCACTATTTATGACCAAGCTTCTATAGAAAAAGCAAGATTTCGATTTAATGGCGCTTGGCCGATGCGTTACAAAGTTTCCGAATTTAAAGCTGATGCTAGCGAATTTGCAATTACTGAGATAGAGTTATGCGTTAGCGACTTTTTACGGATTAATTAATAGATTATTTAAACGCTTATGATTAAACTATGGTTCAAATATGATTCAAACAGAGTTTGAATTTACGTTGCCCAAGGGCTATGTCGATGGGGATGGCAATCTGCATCGTAAAGGTGTAATGCGTTTATCTAGAGCGATCGATGAGATTGTCCCAATGCGTGATCCGCGTGTTAGGAGTAATCCAGCTTATGCAACTGTAATTATTTTAGCGAGAGTAATTACTAAATTAGGAGGACTAGAAGAGATTAGTTCCACGGTAATCGAAAATTTATTTGCTAGTGATCTCAGTTATTTACAAAAGTTTTATCGTCAGATTAATGAGTTAGAAGATACTGGATGGACTGGTTTATCTGAAGAGACAGAAAACTAGAACCATGCCCAATATCTACGAGCTACCATTAGGCATAAATCAAGCAGAGCAATTTGAGCCAATAGAAACTGGTCAAAATATTCGCATTGAGAGGATTATCTCCACAGGGCAAACTACTCCCGAAGGGCAATGGTACGATCAGGATGCTGATGAATGGGTGGTTTTGTTGCAAGGTGAAGCAGTGATATCCTATGAAGATGGAGCTTTGGCAAGGCTTAAAGCAGGAGATTATCTGACGATCTCAGCTCATCAAAAACATCGGGTTGAATATACTAGCATTGAGCCACCTTGTATCTGGTTAGCGATTCATGGTCAATTGCAATCGCTATAGTAATAAATGAAGGCTGCGCGAAGCGCCGCCTTCATTTATTTGGGTTTTATGTCCTAAGGAAACCTTGCTTTGATATATATAAAAATTTATTGGTTTGGGGTTGAGAGCAACGCACTGTCTGAAGCTTGAGCAATTTTCTGTAATATCTGGTCAAACACTTTTCTCAAGATCAGCTTTTCAGTGGCAAACACATGGGGAACTTCATCGACATCATCCAAAGAATGACTATCTAAAACTAGACAACTTTCGCCATCAGCCATCAGCCATTCAAGTTGCAGTAACGCTTCGCGATCGCCTAATTCGCTGCTATAGCCTTCTCGAAATTCAAGCTCTATATCTGAGTCATAACCATCAACGGGAATAAAAGCGGTTAATTTCGCATGATAACGAAGATTAAAATCTACAGCATATCCCAGCTTGATTAAGATCTGTTCTAACAATGAGTAAGTAAGCATATTAAAGTTGATCCTAAACTGAGGGGGACTCCATCGATCGCTTCTTCAGATTTACTATTATATCGTGACGATCCGCGTTCTTTTACCAATTCATAAAAGTGTGACGATACAGTTTCTAAGTTGCCCTTGACAATTTGAAAACTGTAAAAACTACTCCCTTCCCATTAAATAATTAGTGCTGCGCAGCAAAGCCGTGCACTACTAAATTATTCATATAAAAAATCCTCAATTGCTCCTAATGCTTTGAGGGTAGATTTTTGTGCCTCAGTCAATCCCTTTACCTTAGCAATATTCGTGTCTTCATAGGGCTTAGGAATTTTTAGCAATTTTAAATTTTTGCCAGTTTGCATATCCCAAAGCCGATTAGTCCCATCCTCGCCGCCACTGGCTAAAAGCTGTCCGTCATCACTAAAAATCAGATCGCCCATGTAGCCAATCCCGAACTCTCCATCTAAATGTTCCAAATAACTATTAGTATTCCAATTCCACAGCTTTATCTCTGAAGTATTGCCACTGATCGCTAGAATTGGCGAAGTTGGACTTAGGGCAATTGTCCAAATAGGAAATTGACTTTGCAGAGTTCTCACACAATCAAAAGTTGCCAGATCCCAAAACTTAACTGTGTAATCCATACTACCGCTAATCAACATCCCATCTTGACTAAAGGCTAAACTTTCCACCCGATCGCTATGTCCCGCTAATGTGCTTAGGCATTCATGCGATCGCAGATCCCAAATTTTAATTGTGCCATCCCAACTACCACTAGCGAGGATTTCACCATTGGGATGGATCGCGAGGGATTGAACTGGACTGGTATGACCGCACAAAGTATGTAAGCATTCTCCCGCTTGCAAATGCCATATCTTAATCGTGCGATCGCCACTTCCTGAAATCAACATCTCGCCATTAGGAGAAAAAATCACAAATCTTACCCAAGTCGAATGTCCTCGGAGGATTTGGGAACAGGTTCCATTTTTAGTATCAAAAATCTTGATTGTATGGTCGTAGTTACCACAGGCAAAGGTTTTCTGGTCAGGGCTAAAGGCAACTTGCATCACTCCCGATGTACCAAGATCTAAATTTCTCAAACATTTCGCCTTCTCAACATCCCAAACCCTAATGCTCTGTTCTTCATAACTAAAAGAGTAGAGAAGATCGCTATCATGACTAAAGGCAACAGGCTTAGTCGCTTTGTGATAGCCCTGAATCGTTCTAATACATTGCCCCGTCTCCACATCCCATAACTTCACAATCCGATCATCACTACCACTCACTAACACCTTCGCATCGGGGCTAAAGGCAACCGACCAAATCCGATTTTTGTGACCATACAGAGTTCTAATTACTTCACCCGTACTCATTGACCACAGCTTCACGGTCTCATCATCCCCCGCACTCGCTAGCATCTGACCATCAGCACTAAAAGCGATCGCCCAAATCTGTTTCTGATGCCCTGCGATCGCGCTGACGATTAGCCCAGTATGAACATCCCAAATCTTGATCAGGCAATCTTCGCCAGCACTGGCAAGCTGTGCTTCTGAACTATGAGCTTCGATTTGTGGCGCAAAGGCAAGAGCATAGACCGCACTAGAATCGACAATGGTTCGCAGACAGGCTCCCGTTGACACGCTCCATAGCTTAATCGTGTGATCCAAGCTGCAACTGGCAACCATTTGACCATCAGGGCTAAAGGCAACTGATCGCACAATCTGCTCATGTCCCTCTAAGGTCATCAAGCATTTACCCGTCTTGATTTCAGTTAACTTGACGGTGCGATCGCCTCCACAACTAGCAATCAGGCGATCGTCAGGACTAAAGGCAAGACTTGCCACGCCAATCGCATGGGCTTCCATTGCAAGGAGACATTCTCCTCTCTGCACATTCCAAAGCTTAATTTGGCGATCGAGGCTGCCACTAGCCATCTTCTGACCATCGTGACTGAAGGCTAGCGCAAATATAAATTCGCTATGGGCTTGAGTTTTGAAGAGTTGACTGCCATCTGCCACCAACCAAAAATAAATCCATCCTCTGACATCGCTAGTGGCTAAAATCTTGCCATCGGGACTAAAGGCAGTCGCCATCACACTGCTAAAGGTCACCCGAAAAGCGGATTTAGACAGATCGCAGTTAGCGAAGTTTACTCGATGGAGTTCCACTGCTCTAAGGTCAGCTTGCCAAATCGATAAATTAGAAAAATCATAACCCGTCAGATCGATACGCAGATAGCAGAGGAGATTCAGCAAATTACCACCTGCGTAGCCTTGCTTTGGTGGAAATTCTATCTTTAGTCTCGTTAATGCTGACGAGATCGCTTGATAACCCACCTTATCCGCAACAGACTGAAGGATAAATCTAGTTTGAGCATCACGAATATAATCTTTGGCTGTGGCTTCGATGAGAGCGTGACTATGAAGCAAACTTAGTTTCTGTTCAGCACAGTTAATCTCCTGACAAATCTTTTCAATCAATTGATAATTGACATACTCCATCACTACAGGCTGAAGGGTAAATCCAGTAGCCGCAACTTCAATTAGCGATCGCTTGTTCAATAATTCCAGTGTTGCAAACAGGTTTTTCTTGGATTCTAGCGATAGTAAACTCTCCCTGAGATTGATAGCCGAAATCGGTTCACGGGCGATCGCTAGCCAATACATCACCTCCTGCTCCGCTTCCGATAGTCTCAAAAATTGCCGTTGGAGCAAATCCTGAATATCGCTAAAGGTAAGCCCGCCTTCCCGCATTAAGGCTAGCATTTGAGCAACATCACCGCCTAGTAAATCGCGAATCCCTGCGGCGACAATTTTTAGAGCGAGAGGATTGCCTGCATAGTGGGTGACAATTTCCTGCCATTCTGCATCATTTGCCGCAATAGATGCTTTCTCAAATATCTGCAATCCATCCTGCTGCGATAAGCCTGATAAAAGTAGCGATCGCACTTTGTCACCCATCAAGCGCGATAGTTCTGGTGGTGCTTCGCGACTGGTCATCACCAAACAGCTTTGATGGCTACGTTCGCCAATATATCTAATCAAATCAGCATAGCCTTCATAACCAGAGCGATAGTAATAGCGATCGCTCAGAATTGATTCCCAATTATCAATTACAAGTAAGCATCGCCGCGCAACTAGATAGCGCATCAGTAAGTCAAGCTGTGCGGATAAATTATCGGGTAGATCAAGCGGTTGAGGATGAGAGAGAAACTGCAAAATATCCGTGAGGATACTCTCAAAAGATGGAGCATTGCGTAGCGATCGCCAGATCGTAAATTCAAATTCTTCATCTAATTTATGAGCTAGTTGCGATGCTAAAGAAGTTTTGCCCATGCCACCCATGCCCAAAATGGTAACAATTTGATATTGATCACTCATTACCCATTGCTCTAACTGTTGCAGTTCAGCAGTACGTCCATAGAAATTACGAACTTGTTGCGCCTCTTTTAAATCGACTTGTGGAGTCCTTGCGATCGCCTCTTGCCAATCCACACCCAAAAATCTACAGATCTGCGTGAAGGTATCTTGGCGAATATCATCCCCCTGAAAAAAACGCTTAGCCACACCAATCGATCCAGCCCTTTCTAAGACTTGGCTAGCAGTCTGGGACAGTCCAAGCTGACGTAATTTGTCCTTGAGTATTTGCTGTCCTCGTTTAGACGCTTTTGCCATACTTTTTCGCCATAGTTTTGAAGGGCTAACACGCTTTGCTAGCCCTATTTTACAGATCGCGGTAATAGCGATCGCAAAATACTGATCCCATTAGCGATCCTTTTACCGATCCTAAAAGTGAGTCTTTCGCGCAAGTTAGCTCAGGCATTCTATTAGACAAGCGTTATACATAGCTAATCGGAGTTAGACATGAACAAAAATTTTTGGCTCAAGGGTTTTCAAGTTAAGGCAATTATCGTCTCGCTATCGTTAGCCTTGCCAGTTGTCGTCATGGCACAAAACTATAGCGATCGCCGAGTCAATGCTATTCCTGAAGTGCCAGCATATTCCTATTCAATCGCCGACTTTGCCAATGCGATGCGCTGGCATTAGTAAATAATATTCTAAAAAAAACTATTCAAATTTGAGGAAACTTAGATTACTAATCCAATTAGAGAGAATTTTGTCAAGATTACTATTTGCATCTCCGCATCTCTATTGACAACATACATAGGAATCTCTGTTATCGCTGCAAATATCCTCTCGACTCCTCAGAGAATTTTTGATTCTAAAGCAGTCTCAGTCTTTAATACACCTCCAGAAGAAGTTCGTTTCTTAACTTCTGATAGAGTGGAAATAGCAGGATGGTTTCTTCCTTCAAAACTTAATAAGAAAGCCATAATCCTCGTACATGGAATGAATTCCAGTCGTACAGCAGAAATGGGTGGACATTTCCCAGAATTTGCGGCGGGATTGAATCGCGAAGGCTTTACGATTTTAATGATTGACTTGCGTGGTCACGGACAAAGCGGAAATGCGAGATTTACCTTTGGAATAACCGAAAGACGAGATGTGATTGCGGCGGTGAATTGGTTGAAAAGTAGAGGCTATCAGCCCAAAGCAATTGGCGTGATTGGCGTATCTATGGGAGCATCAACTGCGATCGGCGCAACAGCAGAAGATTCTGATATTGGAGCCTTAGTTACAGATAGCGCCTATGCCGAAGTCTACCCAGTAATGCAACAGAATTGGAGCAATGTTTCAGGACTTCCCAATATTTTTTTGCCTTCAACAATGATATTGGGAAGTTGGCTCACTGGTTACGATCTCACCATGTCTAAGCCAGTTAACGAAATTGGAAATATTGCTCCTCGTCCTTTGTTGATTATTCATAGCAGATCTGATCCCTTCACCCCTGTAAATCAAGCCTATGCTTTGAAATCGGCAAATCCTCTATCAATTTATTGGGAGACATCTGCAACTAAACATGCTGAAAGCTACAGTACAAATCCCCAAACTTACATTAGAAAAGTCTCTGATTTCTTTAGTCAGAATCTGAAATAGAATTCGCTTATACGAAAACTTATTGCTCCTCCTTATCTTGAGGCAAAATTTGTGAACTATTTAGAAGCATTTTCACCAGACTATGCGATCGCACGAGAGCGTTTTCGAGTAAAGTCTTTGGCTTGTGGTTACGATTGCACAGCCCATCCAATCGATCAAGTGAGTCCAACTGGTGAAGAATTAACAATTGATGTAGCGATTGCTGGTACATCCAACCCAAAAAGAACCGTAGTAATTTCCAGTGGTTTACATGGTGTAGAGGGCTTTTTAGGTTCGGCAATTCAATTAGCCTTGTTAGAGCAGCAGCAAATACTTGCTTCGCGATCGCCTGATACGAGAGTAGTACTCATTCATGCCCTAAACCCCTATGGCTTTGCATGGCGAAGACGTTGGAATGAAGACAATGTGGACTTAAATCGCAACTTCTTATTGCCTAAAGAAGAGTTTTCTGGCAGCCCTAATAATTATCCTAAATTCAATGATTTTCTGAATCCAACTTCGCCGCCATCACAATTTGAGCCCTATATATTTCAGGCTATCTGGCTAATTTTAAAACATGGGATGACTAGCTTGAGAAATACTCTTCCCATAGGACAGTATGATTTTCCGAAAGGGCTTTTCTTCGGCGGTAATGCTCCATCGAAAACTCAAGAGATTCTTGCTGCCAATTTATCTCATTGGATTGGTAAAACACCAGAAGTATTGCATATTGATTTCCATACAGGGCTGGGAAAGTGGGGGACTTATGAACTGTTAGTAGCAATGCAACAACAAGAAGCTTGTAAAAGACTAATAGAGAGATTTGGGGTAGATAAAATTGAGATTTCTAGTTCGGAAGGTGTGTCTTATCAAATTCGTGGTGGATTAGGTACTTGGTGTCAAAATCTTTTGCCAGAATGTCGCTATGATCTACTAACGGCTGAGTTTGGGACTTATCCAGCAATCAAAGTCTTGCAGTCTCTTCGGGCTGAAAATCGCGCTCATAATTGGAGAAATCCTCAACAAAATTATGAATGGACAAAAAATCAATTAGGGATGAGCGGCAAAATAAAGTACCATCAAAGAGGGAGAATCGTAATATCCCATTTGGGTAATAATTGGGAAGGAAACCAGAAATCTTTATACTGCTGTAAATCATCAGAGGCAACTTTAATTTTCTTCTCGTAGGTA
>JANNDZ010000245.1:0-1506 GCA_031378395.1 Pseudanabaena sp. OTE_75_metabat_487_sub | reverse complement strand
CTTTTTTTGGGTTTTAAGCCAAGGTACTTAGGTTAGAATTTTCATAGACCAAATTATATTCTCCAAAACTTCATGGTTTTATTGCAGACTTTGCCCGCAGAACCCCCATCTATTGAATTACAAGGAATTGCTCAGAAATTTGCCGCACTGCGATCGCAACTCGCCAAACATAAGTTAGATGCCTATTTTGTCCCTTCAGCCGATGAGCATCTCAATGAATATTTGCCCGAAGCCAAACAACGTCGTCAATGGATTAGTGGCTTTACTGGCTCCGCAGGTGATTTTTTAATCAGCACTGATAAGGCTTGGGTATTTATGGATTCACGCTATTACGAGCAAGCGGATATGCAAGTAGATGCAAATCTCCAAAAGGTCTGCAAAGTCGGACTAGAAGAGCATCAAACCGTAGAAGAAGTAATTGAAGAACTTGGTCAAAGGGCGACAAAACAATTGCAAACCTTACGATTAGGTATTGATCCCTTTACGATTACCGTCGCTCAATATCGTCGCTTCTCAGAACATTTAAGCAGCAGCGGCGTAGAGATAGTTCCAATTGTCGAAAACCTTGTAGATATCGTGCGATCGCTAAGTCCTTGGATAGAAAGCGAACCTATTCCACCTTTTGGCGATCAACCCGTAATTGCTCTTCCTGAGTCAGTTACTGGAGAAAGTTTAGCTAAGAAATTAGAGCGCGTCCGTGAAGTGATGGGCAAAAAGAAAACAGCAATTTTACCCGTGACTAAGCTAGATCAGATTGCATGGCTTTACAATTTGCGTGGTCGCGATGTTGAGTGTAATCCTGTATTTATTAGCTATGCGATCGTCACTACAACTGATGCATATCTCTTTACAAATACATCGCGCATTGACGAACCAGTGCGTCAGGCTCTGGCTGGACAGGTGCAAATTCTCGATTACGAGCAATACATTCCCACTCTGCGATCGCTAGTTGCTGAACAGAAGAATGTACTGGTTGCGATCGCCCAAACCACCTATGGCACATATTTGCAACTGAAGGATGTCAAAGCGAAAATAGTTGCTACTGAACATCCAATCGAGACTTTCAAAGCACATAAAAATGCTGTAGAAATCGCTCAAATGCAACAAGCCAACCTCAAGGCTAGCCTCGCCAAAACTCTTACCCTCAAATGGATAGAAGAACAGATTGATGCTTGCCAGACCATCAGTGAGCGTGATGTTGCTAATAAAATTGAAGGCTTATATAAACAGCAAGAAGGTTTCTACGATCTCAGCTTCCCCACGATCGCAGGCACTGGTGCGAATGGCTCGATCGTCCATTACAGCAATCCTAATCCTGAGTGCAAACTTATCCATGGCGAATTGCTGCTGTTAGATTCTGGCTCACAATTTTATGGCGGCACTACCGATGATACCCGCGCCATTAGCATCGGCAAGCCTACAGATGAACAATGCGATCGCTATACTGAAGTTCTAAAATCGCATATCAATTGCGCAATGCAAAAATTCCCTAAAGGCACAACAGGC
>JANNDZ010000350.1:0-16397 GCA_031378395.1 Pseudanabaena sp. OTE_75_metabat_487_sub | reverse complement strand
GAGGTGCGATCGCCTTCGAGCAAAGCAGTAAGTTGTGCCGAGTTGCCATCTATTACTTGCTTAACTGAAAATTCTTCAATTTCTACTTCTCCTTTCCAGTCAGGATTGCCAACAATAAATTGGGTTTGAATATTGAAATCCTTACGAAGCTGACGAGCTAAATTTAAAGCATAATCGCCAACGCCATCAATTGCATTGGGAAGTCTAGTAACTATAGATATTACAGAATTTATACATTGCATCAAAGCTAAAACCTATGTCATATAGTGAATTTACGGCAATTAATATAGTTCAAACAGCCTTTTATTTAATTATTGAAGAAGATTGAAATTTGTTGGTAGTGTTTCAAAAGTGTGGGCAAGATGTCTAGATTACTTGATAGATAGATGTCTACCAAAGAATTTCAATAACTGATGTTACGTGGAACGCAGTTGATGAATCTCCTGCAGGTAGCGAAGCAGGGTAACCACGGGGGAATTGCCCCTATCCCAAAATTTAAAGGTTACCGTAGGGGCTGTGCCCCCGTGCCAGCCCCCAATCTATGCCATTACAGGAATTCATTCCACGTAACGTCAGTCAATAAGTCTGGCGTACTACCAAAATTCATATAAATTTAGTAATTATCTTACTACCAATTAAGGAATTTACACAAAATAATTGAATCCAAAAACATGGCGGCGGGCGTAGCTTGCCGCCATGTTTTTGGGCTTTATATGGATCGTTTTTTCCTTGGAGTTCCCTAAAATACTATTGACTTGAAATGTAATATCATGCTAACAAAGTATTTACTAAATTCACTGATCATCTATATTTACGAATCTCTATCTTTTATCTTTTTTGCTGGTATTCCTGCCCAAACTTCATTTGCGGGGATAGATTTAGTCACAACCGCACCAGCACCCACAATTGAGTTTTTACCAATGGTCACACCTTTCAGAATTACAACATTTACCCCTAACCAAACATTCTCTTCGATAGAAATGGGGATTTCAGATCCTAGTTGAAGATTCATAGGTTGATTTAGATCAGCAGTGCCATGATCATGATCAATAAACTTACATCCTGAAGCAATTAAACAATCATTACTGATATAGATGTTTTGACGAATGTTAAACTCACATCCCTTGCCTATAAATACTCTATCTTGAATAATTATAGATGGTCCTAATTTCCAAGGTCCATCAAACTTAAAAAAAATATCATCTTCTAATATACAATTACTACCAAGTTTTAATTGGTGTGGCCAAGTCATATTGAGCCGAGATAAATTGGTGTTTTCTCCAACTATAGTGCCCCTCATTTTCCAATATATTTTCCTTAAACGGAAGCCAAATAAAGTAGTTAGATTAAACTTAAAAAATGCTTTTTGGAGCCAACTATTGACGAATACCATATCAAATTTAGGGTTCTTCTAGGTTTATGGGGATAAGTAAAGCTAATGAGAAAAACAGGCTAATAATCTAGAACGCAAATTTATAAAATTAAATCTCACGAATTTTCTTAATATACTCGACTGCGTGGCGATCAAGATGGCAGAATTTTAGGGCTAGGATGTGTGGCATGAAGCGCCGCAAATCCTAGCCTTTTAATTGTTAATTTGCCATTGAATGAGCATACCCCACCCTGCTTATTGCTAGACTTAATGATAAGTGCCACCGATCGCATTTATAAATTCGCCTATTTTCTTATCGAGATCATGCCATTTTCCTCTGTAATTCGTTCATTAATTCGATCGCCTCTCACTGATGAACTAGAGAGTAAACTGGCGCGATCGCATCAACTCATTCTTTCAGGCTTATCGCGAGTGGGCAAAGGGATCGTTAGCTCTACCCTGAGCCAAAAGCAAGAAAGGCTGATGCTAGTCATCGCCGCGACGATTGAAGAGGCGGGACGCTGGTCGGTACAACTAGAAACAATGGGTTGGCAAACTGTGCATTTTTATCCTACTTCCGACGTATTGCCCTACGAGCCATACACGCCAGAGTCAGAAATTATTTGGGGACAGATGCAGGTGCTGGCGGACTTAGCGAGGTGGGACGAGCAAGAAGGTGACAAGAAAAAAGTAGCGATCGTGGCAACTGATCGCGCACTCCAGCCACATTTACCAAGCCCTGAAGAATTTAAAGAATATTGTCTATCCTTGGAAGTTGGGTCGGAGATAAAGCTGAAGGATATTGCAGAGAAATTAACTTTGATGGGCTATGAATATACATCAACGGTCGAAACAGAAGGACATTGGGGAAGGCGCGGCGATATTATTGATATTTTCCCTGTTTCCAGTGAAATGCCCGTGAGGATTGACTGGTTTGGCGATGAAATAGAACGTATTCGTGAATTCGAGCCCTCCACACAAAGACCACTTGACAGCATTTCTTCAGTTTTACTAGCCCCGATTAGCTATGGGCATATTCTCGGTCAACTGCCGCAAAACGATCGCGATCTTGATGATGAATTCACTACTCAAGGGTTTGCAGTTCATCCTAGTTCTACGGCTTCTCTATTGGACTATTTGCCTAAATCAGAGCAATGTTTAGTAGTAATTGATGAAATCGATCAATGTCAGGCGCATTGCGATCGCTGGTACGAATCTGCAGAGGAGATCCGCCCTCACCCCCAGACGCTCTCCCAGAGGGCGAGGGGAGCAAGAGAAGAGGGAAAACTCCATCGATCTTTTACAGAATGTCTAGAACAAATCCAGAAATTTGATCGTGTCGAGTTATTTGAACTCGCCGAAGAGAATCGCGGCGTGAATATGTCTAGTCGTTCAATTCCTGCAATTCCCCACCAGTTTGGCAAACTTGCCCAAACAATCCGTGACTATCGCGAACAGAAGTATAAAATCATTCTCATTTCCGCGCAACCTTCGCGCACGGTCGCACTCCTGCAAGAGCACGATTGCCAAGCTCAATTTATTCCTAACGTTCGCGATTTTCCTGCGATCGAGAAAACTCATAACCTACGCATCGCCGTTGCTTTGAAATATTCAGGCATTGCCGAAATCCAAGGTTTTGTGCTACCTACTTATAGAATTGTGGTGATCAGCGATCGCGAATTTTTTGGACAGCACGCCCTTGGCACTCCCAACTATGTTCGTAAACGTAGACGCGCAGTTTCCAAACAAGTTGATTTAAATAAACTTTCCGCAGGTGATTTCGTTGTCCATAAGAATCATGGTGTAGGTCAATTTGTCAAACTAGAGAAGTTGACCCTAAATAATGAAACTCGCGAATATCTAGTTATCAAATATGCTGATGGATTGTTGCGGGTAGTTGTTGATCAGATGTCGATCCTGTCGCGTTATCGGGGCATGAATGAGGGCAGACCAGAGCTGCATAAGATGACGGGCAAAACATGGACAAACTCAACCGCTAAGGCAAAGAAAGCGATTAAAAAGATTGCTTTTGATTTGTTAGAACTCTATGCGAAGCGATCTCAGCAGGTTGGATATGCTTTTCCGCTCGATAATCCTTGGCAACAGGAAATGGAAGACTCTTTCCCCTATCAGGCTACACCCGATCAACTGAAAGCAACTCAAGATGTCAAACAAGACATGGAAAGTTGTCGTCCTATGGATCGGCTCGTTTGCGGTGATGTCGGATTTGGGAAAACAGAAGTCGCCATTCGCACTATTTTTAAAGCTGTGACGACGGGGAAACAAGCTGCTCTACTTGTGCCGACGACCATTCTCGCACAACAGCATTATCACAGCTTGCAAGAACGCTATGCTGCTTATCCAGTCAATATTGCTCTTCTCAATCGTTTTCGGACTACATCTGAGAAAAAAGAAATCTATCGCAAGCTGAAGACTGGGGAACTGGATATTGTCGTCGGCACACATCAGCTTTTATCTAAAGATGTAGAATTTAAGGATTTAGGATTATTGGTAATTGATGAAGAGCAGCGTTTTGGAGTTGCCCAAAAAGAGAAAATCAAAACCATGAAAACGGAAGTAGATGTGCTCACCCTCTCAGCTACGCCAATTCCAAGAACCTTATATATGGCGATGTCTGGGGTGCGTGAAATGAGTCTGATTACCACACCGCCACCATCGAGGCGTTCAATTATGACGCATCTCTCCCGCTATAACCTTGAACTAGTGAGAGCAGCCATTCGCCAGGAACTCGATCGCGGTGGACAGATTTTTTATGTGGTGTCACGTATTGATGATATTGAGGAAGTTTCGGCACGAGTTCATGAAATGTTGCCGTCGGTACGGATGGCGATCGCCCATGGACAGATGCCCGAATCTGAACTAGAAGCAACCATGCTCAGTTTTAATAGTGGTGAGGCAGACATGATGATTTGCACCACTATTATTGAATCAGGGCTTGATATTCCGCGTGTGAACACGATCATTATCGAAGATGCCCAAAGATTTGGACTAGCGCAACTATATCAATTACGCGGTCGCGTTGGTCGGGCTGGCATTCAAGCCCATGCATGGTTATTTTATCAAGAAAAGGGTGAGCTAACTGATGTTGCTCGCAAACGCCTCAAAGCAATTCAAGAATTTACGCACTTAGGCTCAGGTTATCAATTAGCGATGCGCGATATGGAGATTCGCGGCGTGGGTAATCTGCTCGGATCAGAACAGTCTGGTCAAATCAACACGATTGGCTTTGATCTATATATGGAGATGCTGCAAGAAGCGATCGCAGAAATACGCGGCTCCGAGATTCCTGAAGTCGATGATACCCAAATCGATTTGCCGATTACCGCCTTTATACCTGCGGAATATATTCCTGACGGCGATCGCAAGATGAGTGCATACCGAGCCGTTTCTTCGGTGACTTCACGACGTGAACTTACTGAAATCATTGAGGATTGGAAAGATTGCTATGGAAATGTCCCTGCTCCTGCTATGCAACTTCTCAAAGTAATGGAATTGAAATTAATCGCGAAGCGGATTGGTTTCTCACGGATCAAGCCTGAAGGCAAACAACATGTTGTCCTAGAGTCGAAGATGGAAGAACCCGCATGGAAAATCTTGCACGAGTGTTTGCCTAGTCATTTGCGATCGCGATTTGTCTATAGCAAAGGGCATGTCACAGTCAGGGGCTTAGGCACATTATCCCACGATAAACAGCTTGATAGTCTGATCGAATGGCTTGACACCATGCATCTTGCCAGAGCCGAATCCTGAGCAGATGAGCATCTGTCCCGTAAATAAACCAAATTGCGATCGGGTGACAATCTGCTCAAGAAAAGAAAAATGCAGAATCAGTTGAAATTGCATTTAGAGCAAATGGGACTCAGCCAAGAAATCAAGGTGGAGTATCAGCATATTCCAGCTTATTCACCAAAACTCAACTTGGTGGAGTATGTGATCCATTTATTGAGATTAAGGTTTTTACATCACTTGCCTATTGGCAAAACATTAGGAGATATCACTAATCAGCTAGAGCAGTTTTTTGAATCCAGTCAATTTCTCTCAAAAATACAATTACGAAAAACACTGGATTTTATCTTTTCCTTAATTCACTGATCTTATAGCGGGAAGGGAGTAAATGCTTTCCCCATCCTTTCCTTTTTAGGACTAACCTTTTTTGAGTTAAAATCAAGTGAAGTTATTGCCAAAATTTGCTATGACTATTGCAAGCGATCGCCTAAATTTTGCGGAGTACCTCAAGTACATTGATGGTACTGACCAGCGCTATGAGTTGGTAAATGGAGAATTAATTCCGATGAGTTTGGGAATTGGACAACATGGTGCGGTAATCAAGTTTTTGGAAAGAAGTCTCGAAGTCGATATTGCTGAGCAAAATCAAGATTGGGTAGTTTTACCTGCACTAGTTAGTGTGCGTAGTCCCAAGGGTGGTCGGTGGGATACTTGTCGGATTCCCGATTTGGTAGTTATGCCAAGAGAGCAATGGCGATCGCTACAAACTTGCGAAGCAATTATCGAGATAAATCAACCAGCACCAATCTTAGTTATAGAAGTCGTGAGCGAGTCAACTAAAAGTACTGAACTATCGGGCTAAGCGTGCCGAGTATAGCGTATTAGGTATTTTGGAATATTGGGTTGTCGATCCATTAGTGAACAAAATTACGATTTTTAGTTTCGACGATGGCTGGTATGAACCTTGTGAGTTTACTGGTGATGCGATCACGCGATCGCTAACTTTCCCAAATTTGAAATTGACTGCCAATCAAGTTTTTGGCAACCTGCTAAAATAATTCCCAACTTTCAAAATAATTTTTAAAATAATCCAGTTTATGACTCAAGAGACAATCTTACTTCCTGATAATTTAGAAGATGCTACTGAACAAGCGATCGCAGCTACACATCAGGCGATCGCTGATGGCGCTAATCGCGTAATTGCCGATCTACGATTTCCTGAACTCAAAGCGATGCCGATCGCCTATGAGTTTGCGGCTAGTTTTAATCAACGTTATGGTAAAGCTTGGCAAGCCATTTTCTCAGATGCAGGAGCAGCAGCTCTTGCCAAGCGTGAGTGGGCGGATCTTGATGTATCTGTGCGCGGTGTCAATGAAGGACGCAGAGCTATTCGTGAGGAAGATCAAGCATTTCTGGTCATCGAGCCAACTTCAGTTGAAGTTGAACTGGTGGAAAAGTTAGCGCAGCTAGCGGGCGATCGCCCTTTTGTGATGCTTAATCCTCGTCTAGAAAATAGTGAAGTGGGTTTAGGGCTTGCCGCAAGACAAATGCGTGATCGCTTTTTAAGTACTTTCGAGACAGCCTATTACATCAAGCCGCTAGAGCTTGGCGCATTATGGCGCTGCTATCCACAAACATGGCAAGTATGGCAACAAACCGAAGAGGGAATGCAGTCGATGGCTGAGGTAGCCCAACGCCCATCCAGTGAAGACATTGATCGTTTATTTAAGCAAAAGACTGGCAAACAATCAGGGTCATTCTTAGGACGATTGCAACAGTTCCTAAGTGCTCTAGCGCGATAACTTTTGTCTTTTCACAAAAACTGAGGAATTAAAGAAGGATTTAAACTCTCTATTAATTAAGTACAGAGCAAAATAATGAGCGACCGCCTCCCCGTCCAGCCTCGCAAATCTCGAAAGCTATCCCTTAGATTTATTCTGATTAGTCAGTTTGCGATCTTGATTGGTGGTATGTCAGGATTGATGGCGTGGCTGTCTTGGCGGAGTGAGCAGGAAACGATCGCAAATTTAGTCGGACAACTACAAAATGAAATCAGCGATCGCATCAAACAAAAACTAACTTCATATTTGGGAACTCCTCAGTTAATTAATAAAATTAATGCTGATGCAGTGCGGCAAGGAATATTAACAA
Source organism: Pseudanabaena sp. OTE_75_metabat_487_sub (assembly GCA_031378395.1). Classification (GTDB taxonomy): domain Bacteria; phylum Cyanobacteriota; class Cyanobacteriia; order Pseudanabaenales; family Pseudanabaenaceae; genus Pseudanabaena. The sequence goes on along the minus strand of JANNDZ010000350.1, from coordinate 9,127 downwards.
AACAAGGTAAAGCTAGTGAGATCTATCTCTGGCATCAGATCCAGAATTTTCCTACAGTTTCTTGGATCTATTATGGAGGAGAAAAAGAAGGAGAATTTGTAGGAATTACTCGCTTAGACGAAGCTCAAAATCCATTGCATTCTCTCCAACTAGCGATTAATATCAACGGCTCTCAGCGTTATTATTACAGCCTCGATTCACAAGGAAATCGGATCGGGCTTAAAGGGAAGCCCGAATTCTATGATGCGCGTCAGCGCCCTTGGTATCAGGCGGCTTTGCAAAGCAATAAACCGATTTGGAGTCCGATTTATCAAGATTCTACTTTGCCCGTACAAGTCATAACTGCTAGTTTGCCTGTATATGGTTCAAATGGCGAGAGAATAGGTGTTTTGGGGGCTGATCTATCTTTAGGGAATATTAATAAATTTCTAGGGGAGTTGAAAATTGGTAAATCAGGACAAGCTTTCATCCTCGAACCTTCAGGCTTATTGGTAGCTAGCTCGACTGTGGAAAAGCCCTATGAAGTTGACAGCGATCGCAAAAAAATACAGAGATTGCTAGTTAAAGATAGTAGGCAACCTATAATTCGGGCAGCGGCTGGATATCTAGAGCAGCAAGTTGGTAGATTGGAGCAAATTAACACAGAGCAGAATTTAAAGTTTTCGGTTGAAGGGAAGAATATATTTCTCAAAGTAATGCCCTATCGTGATGAATATGGGCTTAACTGGTTGATCGCCGTGGTGATGCCTGAGACTGACTTTACAGAACAACTTGAGGCAAAGCGGAAAACGACGATTTTGCTTGCTTGTTTATCATTGGCTGGAGCGATCGCTTTAGGTGTTTTTACAACTCAATATATCAACAAATCATTGCGGCGCTTAACTTTAGCGAGTCAAGCTTTAGCAAATGGTGAGTTAGATCGGGAAGTTCCATCAGCGGAAATTGATGAACTGAATATACTCTCCCAATCCTTTAATCGGATGGCGGCTCAATTAAAGCAGTCTTTTAATGAACTAGAGGGTGATAATCAATCTCTCGAATTGCGAATCCAAGAGCGGATGACAGAATTGCAAATGTCTGAAGCGAAATTTAGTAGTCTAGTTTCTAATCTTTCGGGAATTGTTTATCGTTGTGTAGGCGATCGCGATTGGACAATAGTATTTATTGGTGGTGCTGTTGAAGAACTAACTGGCTATCCCTCTGAGGACTTTGTTGCTAATCAAGTTCGCAATTGGGCAAGTATTGTTTATCCTGAAGATCGAGACATGGTAGAAAGGGTTATTTTTGAAAGCTTAGCCTGCCAAGAACCTTTTGTTTTAGAATATCGAATTATTGATGCCCAAGGCAATATTCGCTGGCTGTATGAAAAAGGTCAAGGAGCATTCACTGAAAGCGATCATTTGTTGTGGTTAGATGGAGCCATTTTTGATATTAGCGATCGCAAACAAGTCGAAGCTGAGCTTTTAGAGCGTGTGCATTTATCAATTTTAATGGCGGAAATTGGTTCTGCATCGACACAGCTACTCACATTAGAAGAAGTTCTGCAAGCCTTTGTCGAATCTCTATGGCGACATATGAATGTTTCTTTTGCTCAGATTTGGACTGTCAATGCTTTTGCCAATGATTTGAATTTACAAGTCAGCGCGGGAAATTATAACAAATCAGATAGAGATCGCCTCTGTAATCTAATTACAAAAGACCAAATTTGGTCGATTACCCAAGGCATGTTTCAGCCGCTTTTGACTGATCAGATCTTGGCAGATCTAAGCGAGGCTGATCAATTTTGGTTGCAGGAAAAAGGGATTGTGTCTCTAGTAGGACATCCTTTGATCGTTAAAGGTAAAATCATTGGTGTAATCCTGATGATTTCTCAGTCACATTTAGATACAGATATTCAGACCATAGATTTGCTCGCGAATGCGATCGCGATCGGTATAGACAATAAACAGTCAGAAGAAAGACTCAGAGTCGCTAATGCCGAAATGAAAGCCTTATTTGCAGCGATGGATGAAGTTATTTTGGTGCGCGATCGCTTAGGACGTATTCTTAAAATCCCTAAAACGCGAAGAAAATCCATTTGGCAAGATCCTAGTAAAGTAATTAACAAACTACCTGCTGAAGTCTTCTCTCCAAAACAAGCCGAATTATTTACTAGATATGTGCAACAGGTTTTAGAGACCCAGCAAACTCTAAATCTTGAATATTATCTTGCCTCTACCGATCAAGGATTTTGGTGGAATGCCAGCATCTCTCCTATTGATACTGAGACAGTGGTTTGGATCGCCCGTGATATTACAGAAAGCAAACAATTTGAGCAGCAACTCAATCAAGCAAAGCTAGCTGCCGAGGCAGCTAGCTTTGCCAAAGGTCAATTTTTGGCAAGTATGAGTCATGAACTACGGACACCTTTAAATGCAATTTTGGGATTTGCGCAACTGATGGTGCGAGATACCTCTGTTAAAGACAACCATCGCTCCTATCTCAAAATCATCCATGACAGCGGCGAACATTTATTGGAACTTATTAATGATGTTTTAGATATGTCCAAAATTGAATCAGGACGCATCACCCTAAACATCACTAGTTTTGATCTATATCACCTCCTCGATACGTTGGAAAAAATGTTTCGTCTTAAGGTTAGCGATAAGTCATTACAAATGATTTTTAAGCGATCGCTAGCAGTTCCTCAATGGATTAGCACCGACGAAGGCAAACTCCGCCAAATCTTAATAAACTTATTGAGTAATGCGATCAAATTTACCAATCAAGGCTCAATAGTTCTATCCATTGATGTAATTAATGGCATAACTAATGGCATAACTAAATCGTTAGAACCAGATTTTCAGGTGTCATCTCAGACTCAAGAACCCACTCCAACCATCTTAAAATTTACAGTAGAAGATACTGGTGCAGGTATCCCAGCCAATTATTTAGAGAAAATATTTGAAGCATTTGAACAGACGGACTTAGGTAAGAAATCTGCGGAAGGAACTGGACTCGGATTACCTATCAGCCTTAAATTTGCTCAATTCATGGGAGGGCAGATTACAGTCAGTAGTCGCTTAGGAGAGGGCAGCATCTTTCGGGTCGATCTTCCAGTGGATGTGTTAGCTTCTCCTGTCACATTAAGGCAAACCAGCGATCGCTACATCATCGGATTAGCGCCCGACCAGCCAGAATATCGACTCCTCGTCGTAGAAGACCGATGGGAAAGTCGGCATTTATTAGTCAAAATCCTTGAAGCTGTAGGCTTCCAAGTCCGTGAAGCCGAAAATGGTGCAGAGGCGATCGCTATTTGGGATGAATGGGAGCCTCACCTAATCTGGATGGATATGCGAATGCCTGTTATGGATGGCTATGAAGCAACTCGTCAAATTAAATCCCATTTAAAGGGACAAGCGACCGTGATTATTGCCTTAACAGCAAGTGCCTTGGAAGAAGAAAGAACAATTATCCTCTCCGCAGGTTGTGATGATTTTGTGCGTAAGCCTTTTCGGGAAGCACTTATTTTTGACAAATTGGCTGAGTATCTTGGTGTAACTTATTTGTACGAAGATGAAAGCAATCGCCGTCTTACTGACCGAGCCGCAGATGATCTAGAAACCTTAGAAGCTAATCTCAAGAACTCTTTGTTACAAATGCCTGATAGTTGGATTAAGGAACTCCATCAAGCTGCAATGCTAGCTGACAATGATTTAATTACTGAATTGATCAAATCAATACCAGAAAACAATACTATTTTAATTCATGCTTTAATCAGTCTTATCGATAATTTTTGCTACAATCAGGTCATGGATGCAACACAGCAAGCTCTTGGCAAATAGTTAAACGATCGCCATATGGATACGAATAAATAATGACTAGAAATTATAGTGGCGATATATTAATAGTCGATGACATGCCAAACAACTTGCGATTTCTATCGACAACGTTGACTGAGCAAGGCTATAAAGTCCGCAGTGTCACTGAAGGATTAATGGCTCTGACTGTAGCCCAAGCTGCCAAGCCAGATTTAATTTTGCTAGACATTATGATGCCAAATGTTGATGGCTATGAAGTTTGTCAAAGGCTAAAAGCGAACGAGCAAACCTGTGATATTCCCGTGATTTTCCTAAGTGCTTTAGATGAAGTGTTAGATAAGGTTAAAGCTTTTAGTGTTGGGGGCGTGGACTACATCACTAAACCATTTCAATTAGAAGAAGTTTTAGCTCGCATTCAAACCCATTTAAGTTTACGCGCAGCCCAAAAAGAAATTAACCAACTAAATTCTGAACTCGAACAGCGTGTGCGCCAAAGAACTGCTCAATTAGAACAGGAAATTGCTGAACGCTTACAAGTTCAAGAGCGGCTATTGCATCTTGCCTTACATGATGTGCTTACAGGGTTACCAAATCGAACTTGGTTTATGAAACGTTTGGAGCAATTACTCCAACAAGTCAACCAAAAAGTAGGCTATCTTTTTGCGGTTTTGTTTTTAGACTGCGATCGCTTTCAAGCTGTTAACGACTCTTTAGGGCATTTAGTTGGTGATCAGCTATTAGTTTCTATCTCCAGAAGAATTGAGCTTTGTATGCGCCCTGGGACGATGCTTTGCCGATTAGGGGGAGATGAGTTTGCCATCTTATTACCAGATGTTGACCAGAACTCTGACGCAATCAAAATCGCTAACGATATTCTGAGAGAATTAGCCGCTCCATTTCAAATTGGCGACTATCAAGTATTTACGAATGTCAGCATTGGAATTGCTATGGGTAGTGATATTTACAAGCAACCCGAACATATTTTGCGGGATGCTGATACAGCAATGTATCGAGCAAAAGCGAATGGAAAAGCTTGCTATCAAGTATTTGAGCAAACAATGCATAGCCGTGCTCTCCATAACTTTCAGCTAGAATCTGAGCTGAGACATGCCTTAGAGCGCAATGAATTGGTGGCTTATTATCAGCCAATCATTAATTTAGATACTAACCAAATCAGCTCTTTTGAGGCGCTAGTTCGGTGGAATCACCCAGGAAAAAATTTAATCGCTCCCAATAAGTTTATCCCGATCGCAGAAGAAACAGCATTGGTAATGGCGATCGATTTATTTGTATTACGCCAAGCTTGTCAACAACTGCGTGATTGGCGAGATGAAGGTATTGCCAACGAGTCTTTAACAGTGAGTGTCAATCTCTCTGTAAAGCATTTTATGAGCTTTGAATTGCTCAAGCAGATTGATAATGTTCTTCAAGAAGTCGGGATTGATGGCAGTTCCTTAAGGCTAGAAATCACAGAAAGCGACATTATGGAGAATGCCGAATTTGCGGGTAGAATTATTTCGCAATTACGCGATCGCCAAATTCAGTTAAGTATTGATGATTTTGGTACTGGTTATTCCTCTTTGAGTTATCTACATCGTCTCCCGATTAACCATCTCAAAATTGATCGCTCCTTTGTAATGAGAATGGGCAAACATGGCAAAAACACCGAGATTGTTAAGGCTATTATTGCACTGGCTAAGAGTTTGGGCATGTTGACGATCGCAGAAGGAGTGGAAACACAAGAACAGCTAAATCAGATTCGAGAATTAGAGTGTGATTTTTGTCAAGGATATTTATTCTCTAGACCAGTTGTGGCTGCGGTAGCTAGAGATTTATTAATAACAGGGTTTCCAAAATTTTAGTGTTGTCAGCACCTGCGGCGCTGACAACACTAAAACTGTTTTTAAGGCGCTTGATTTTTTATCCATCTGAACCATTGAGCAAGAGAGTTCCAGCCGTTGAGATAGCGCAACTGGGGAGCGCGAGATGCAACTAAACTATCAACCGATCGCAAAGCCGCAAACTGCAAACCTAAAAAGCTATCAACTGCGGCATAGGAGCTACCCAAAGTTGCTGCGCCTGATGCATAAACTCTACCCCCGCCATCATTACGCAGTTCGGCAATCTCAAAATCATTAGTCACATTTAATCTGCCCAGAGCATTGACGGGAATGCTGTAACAATCGAGTAGATCAGCATAAAGGGGATTCGTCTCCACTTTGGCATCTAATCCGGTAGCATCAATAATAAAATCTGCTGTTAACTGCAAGATTCCTTCCATTTGGCGGGGACGAATATATGTAGCAGTTCGTCGATCTGGGAGTTGTTCGACCTTTTCGACATCACCAAACGTAATCTGATACCAACCCTCATTCAATCCAGATTGCACAATTTGTTTCCAGTCATGGCGATCGGCAGTAGTTGTGCCGCCCCAATCCTTGAGCAAAGCTTGACGAGTCAGCGGATCAGATTTTTCCAGCAGTCCACGTAAATCTCCACCCCAACAGGCTTTTGGCCAGTTAAAAGGTTGAAATTCATAATGATTCTTAATCGGACGCTGAGCACGACCATAAATATTGCCTTGAGCTTTTGGCGATCGCATTAGGTGCAAGAGATTAATTTTTTGCTGAGGCGATCGCTGTCTGATTTCCGAAATACGCTGCACAATCCGTGAAGCAACAATGCCACGTCCACGAATTAAGACTGTGCCGCCATGATTTTCCAAATGTTGATAGATATGCTCATGTTCTTCATAACCATTGACTACTGTAAGAAAGTCTTCCGTTTTACTGCGATAGGTTTGTAAGTCTGGCAAGAATTGAATCGCCGCATATCCCATTGCTAAATGTAGATACTTGGCTATCAGAAATGCATGATTTCCTTGACCAAGAGAATAGGCGATCGCATAGCGTCCATCATTGGTTTTGCGGACTGAGCGCACCCGCCCATAACGATAAATTTTGTCCCAACCGATGCGATTAGCTTCGCGATTGATCGAATCAAAGACATTTCCCGATCGCGGCGTGTAGGTTTCCGCTAAATCAGGTTCGGCAAAGACTTTCCAAAGATATTTGTAAGCCTGAGAGATCTTTCCATGAGTTAAGTCCTGCCAAGTCTCGCGCCATGCATAACTAGGAAATCCCCAAATATTATCTGGGCAGGAATCAGAATTAGAACGCAACCTCTCGTATAAGGGAATCTGCGAATTGAGACAGAGCCGTTTATAACGCGCATAGGGTTCAGGCTCTAGCCCCAGTGCTACGATTTGGTCAGCCGCTACACCAAAAATCCGCAAATAGTCTGTCCAAATATAACTTCCCAATCCTCCCCCGATCGCCCCGTAAGTCGTCTCATATACAGGCAGTCCTGTGCGATGCAGAGATTGCACTTCTACTATCGGCAATTGAAAGAAGGCTGGTGGGAAACTAGAAGAACTAGCTAAACTAGGCTGAGTCATATTTGCTTGAGGTAAGCCTGTATTAGGATTAAATAAAATTGTAGGCGCTGCGGTTGGATTGACAGGACTATTTGATGTTCCTGTAATAATTGTTTGCTCTGTAGATGCCAAGTCAAAGGCGATCGCAATCTCATAACGTCCAATCGTGAGGCGATCGCCACTTGCTAGAATCTTGCGAAGTTCTCTACTCCGATCAATCAAAACTCCATTGACTAACATTCCATTAGTACTGTTTTGATCAATAACTACGACATTTCCTTGCTCAAAAATCAGCAATGCATGGTATCGCGATACAGAGCGATCGCTGAGTATTACTTGTGCGACCTGATTTCCATCTAGGCTCTCTGGCAATGAAGTTGCGTCTTTACCAATGGCGATCGGTAAATTCAGCAGCAAAGATTGCGGCTGATTGTTAGCTATCTCTAGCCAACTTAACTGAACGGAGATTTGCATAGTCTTCTAATTGTCAAGCTATTCTAAAGATGAGATATGGCGATTCGCAGCACATCTCATCTTTTAGACGGTAAAATACTGCTAGCAGCTCCAGCTAGTGAAGTGCCACACCAAGGACATACTAATGTAATTCGTTCGTAGGGCGAAACTTTTGCACATTTTAAATTGGGGCATTGCAATCCATAAACATGATCAGGATTTCTCTGGGGAGCAATGGGTCCATCAATATCAATTTTGGTGATTTGTAATATTTGTTGACCTAATGCGATCGCCATATTCACATTCAATTCACGTTTTCCCTTCGATAAACTTTGACCATCGACCATTGGTGGATTAGATTCGCGCATATTCCTAATCCAAAAGCTCTGTTTCTGTGGATCGAAATAAATCACCACATGCAACCCCGATATTGTGGGATGAGCTAAAACTAAATCGCACCTAGCAGGATCGCGCCCAATTCGCACCATTGTCAGACCGATATGATAACTTTCGGTAATTCCTGCCTCTACCCAAGCCAATGTTAGTTCTGACATAATTGCTATTAAAGCTGATTGATTTCAAATATATAGCACAAGATAAGATTATGACTCCTACATTAATCGGAAGATGGCAAACTCGGATTTTGCTTTTAGGGACGTTGGGGATACTTGTAACTATTCCCTTTAGCCTCAATGGTGAATCCGTCTATTTTCAAGTGCTATTAGTGATCGCAGTTTTAGGCTGCTTATGGGATATTGTTTACAACCAATTGCAAACTCTCCGTTGGGATCATGATTGGCCAGCGACTTTGCAATTAGCAGCAGGTATTTGGGAAGCATTTTTCTTTTATGTTCCCTTTAGATATTTGATAAGTAATATCCTAAAAATTGGATGGCTGATTGACATTCCATTTGATAAATTTTTACTACACTATGCTTGCATTTGGTTCGCAGTTTTTGCCGCCTCTCAAACCCTTATGCGGATCGTCTTTCCGCGTTGGCGATTTCATGGGGGCGAATGGTTACATAAATAGCTAAAAACTGCAATTCCCGCAACGCGGGAATTGCAGTTTTTGATGTTGGCAAACAAAAAGAGAGGGAATGCTCAGCATTCCCTCTCTTTTTGTTTAAGCTATTTAGCTGATGTGAAAAAAATGCTTCTTTGAGAAGCTAAAAACAGCAACATAGATGTTTCGTTAAGCCCATTTGAAGCGAGGTTTGGACTGTAAAGTTTGAATCTCGCTATTTTTATTGAGATGTAGAGATTTTATTTGGCACTTCTCTCGCTAAAGTCGATTTAACTGGGGCGATCGTATAATTAAGCTTGTTTTCGATTGAGCATTTCAATCATTAATCGAATATTTTCGGCTTGAGTTTTGGCTGTGTCAGCTTGGACTTGGGCTGATTCAGCTTGGGCTTGGGCTGCAAGGGCATAGCGA
>JANNDZ010000215.1:0-1814 GCA_031378395.1 Pseudanabaena sp. OTE_75_metabat_487_sub | reverse complement strand
CTCGCTTCTTGGGTTTTGGCTTAAATATGGTTCCCCCCAGAATTGGGGGGCTAGGGGGGCAAAATCTACAATTCTTAAATGGGTTCTAAGCCCTCAAAAGCCCAAAGATTATAGAAAAAAAAAACTAATATCTCGTTAAAGCGGGCTAAGAAGGGCGCGATCGCTATGCTGTTTATATTTAATTAAGATTTCAGTCCTTATAAAAATGAGGAATTGATGAGGTTTCTTACTGAAAATGTTTACCATCAAACAATTACAGCTGTAATTAGCAAATCGCTTCTACCTATGCAAAACATGAATAGATAGTTAACTAAATACCAGTTCGTGTTTTGTAGGCTTATTGTTTGATTGTGATTAAGTTATATGTATACATCTCAATCGTATATATATTTTTTTGATTGCAATTTGTAGAACGTAAGCATTAAAAAGTGTTGGAGCTTAACGACCTATGGCAAAGCGATCCCTACAAACGTCGCCAACTGGAGCTAAAAAAGCTAAACAGCAATTTATCGCTAAAGGATGGACACAGGAGTATTTAGCTAACGAAGTAGGAATTAAAACAAGACAGCCAATTTGGCGTTTTTTTGCTGGACAAGCGATCGAACGGTATACATTTTTTGAGCTTTGCACAAGACTAGATCTGGACTGGCGAGATATTGCTCTCAATCCTCCATTAGACTATGCAGATCGCACTGACAATAATGGAACTGTTGATGGTAATGACATCTCGACACTAGAAATAGATACTCTAGTGAAAATGGTGCGATCGCAACGAATGGACAAGATCAACCATCAATGCGGTGTTTTGCAGTTACTAGATATTAATCGCCCTGTTTCCATCGATCACATCTATATTGATGTAAATATTTTAGAGCAAATCTCCAGTCAGCAATGGTTAGAAGTCTCTGAAATTAATAGCCTCACGCCTGAAGATATTGATCGCTTCGGATTAGGTGAAATCGCTGAAAGCCAAATTTCGGGTGTAGAAGCAGTAGAAAAATTTAGCAAACTGCGAGTACTTGGCCGTCCTGGATCTGGCAAGTCTACATTTCTCAAACATATAGCAATGCAATGTAACCGCGATCAGTTTGGTTCAGAAAAAGTCCCTATCTTTATTGCATTGCGAGATTTTGCTGAAAGCTGTCAAGATAGTCATCATGCAGATTTATTAGAGTATATCCATCAAGAGTTTCTCACCTCAGATATCTCCCAACCAGCAATCATTAAGAAACTCTTGCAAAGTGGCCGAGTTTTGCTCTTAATTGATGGCATGGATGAAGTCTCCCATGAAGATGAACATATTATTTTAAATGAGGTTCGTCGATTTTGCGACAAATACCATCGCAATCAGTTTGTTGTCGCCTGTCGCACTGCGGCTCAGAGGCTATCACTCAATGGATTCACTGATGTAGAGATTTCTCCATTTACCGAAACTCAGATAGTTGCTTTTGCCCAGAAATGGTTTGTCGAATTTAGCAGAACGAATGAATCAAAAGGGCTGGCGGGTGCATCAGAGTTTATGAAAAATTTGGAATTACCAAAAAATTGGCGATTTCGACGACTGGTTACCACGCCGCTATTTTTGCATTTAGCCTGTTCCATATTTCAACGTCAAAATAAGTTTCCCCTAAAGCAAGCGGAATTTTATAAGCAAGGTATGGATCTGCTCTTAGGAAAATGGGACGAAGCAAGAGGTATTGAACGGGATCAAGTATATCAAGGATTTTTGCTGCCGCAGAAGCTGAAGCTATTGAGCCAGATTGCCTCTGCCACCTTTGAGAAAGGTCAGTACTTTTTTGAAGTAGGTGTGATTG
>JANNDZ010000210.1:0-4083 GCA_031378395.1 Pseudanabaena sp. OTE_75_metabat_487_sub | reverse complement strand
ATCGGTGCATTGAGCGGAGAGAATGACGGCAACTAACAACTGCACGGGTGTTTCGTAATCAAGAGAACAGGTTGCGTCGGGATAAAGCCGTTTGAGCCGAATTAAGATTTCGTTAGCCCGAATTTTTTTGGATGAGCGTTTGGTAATAATTCCCATAATTAGCGCGATACACCGATGAAATGCTGAAAACTTCAGGTAGCATAGATTGACAGTAGAATGAAGAACCAATTTTTTGTAGCGCGGCGAAGCCGCGCTACAAAAAACTGGTTGTTTATTTTACTGCTAGACCTTGACATGAGTTATCTACTAACATTTTTCTAGAAATTTCTAACCTAAAATACATTGCTCTTAATAGTGAATTTAGGGGTAAAAAGCGCTATGCGCTTTTTATCCCTAAGCTTATAAATTTTTTATATGCAATGGCTTAAATTTAATTGGCTGAGTATTAAGTCGAAACTGATTGTGATGCTGCTAACCGTGAGTAGTAGCTCGATCCTTGTGACTGCATATCTTGGTTATCAAAGCGGGAAGTCCAATTTGACCGATCGCGTGTTTAATCAATTAACCAGTGTACGGGCTTCTAAGGCTTATCAAATCGAATCCTATTTCAAAACAATTCGCAATCATATTCAAACTCTGAGTAACGATCCTTCAGTGGGAATAGCGATCACCGAATTTACGAATGCCTACCGACAGCTTGATACTGTGCCATTACCAGTCGATGCATCGTCAAAACTTACTGCATATTATCAAAATGAATTCCTGCCTAAGTTAGCTCAAACAGAGCAAGGTTCTCCTGTTCTGAATTCATTTTTACCTGAAGCGATCGCGAGTAATTATCTGCAATATCACTACATCGCCAATAATTCTAATCCTATTGGCAAAAAGCATCTCTTAGACAAAGCCAATGATAGTAGTGAATATAGTCGCCTCCATAGTCGTTATCATCCGATTTTTCGGAATATTATTGAGAAATTTGGTTACTATGATTTGTTCCTAATTGATCCTGATGGCAGAATAGTTTATACAGTTTACAAAGAGACAGATTTTGCTTCTAGTCTCACCGTTGGCGCTTACAACGAAAGTAATCTTGCGCGTCTATTTGCCTCAGTGCGACGTTCTAAAGAAAAAGACTATGCGCGGATTATCGATCTGGAGTCTTACGCTCCTTCCTATGGGGCTCCTGCTGCTTTTATTGCCGCACCTATTTATAATCAAGATAAATTTATCGGCGTTCTCGCGATTCAATTACCCGTTGATGAGATTAATAATGTGATGACAGGTAATCGCAAATGGGAAGCTGATGGCTTAGGCAAGAGTGGTGAAACTTATCTAGTTGGTCAAGATTACCTAATGCGATCAGTTTCGCGATTTTTGATTGAAACACCTGAAGAATACTTAAAAACTCTAGTTGCTTTAGGCGTAAATAACGAAACAATTAATCGGATTCGTCAATACAAGACCTCGATTTTGGCTCAAGCTGTCAAGACTCCCGCTGTTGAGGAAGCGATGACGGGTAAGCAAGACATTAAAATCATCCGTGATTATCGTGATATTCCTGTCTTGAGTTCTTATTCCCTGTTACAAATAGAAGGATTAAAATGGGCGATTCTCTCAGAAATAGATTTAGCAGAAGCCTATGCTCCGATTTATGATTTTGAACGACAGTTAGTAATTTCGGCAACTTTACTAATGTTGTTAGTAATTTTATTGGCGATGGTGATGGCATCTTTGTTTGTGAAGCCAATTAATCAATTAATTGCCAGCGCTCGTAAAGTGGCGGCGGGTCAATTGGATGCGATCGCGGTTTTAGAAACTGAAGATGAATTTGGAGAACTGGCGCAATCTTTTAATTTGATGGTCTCAAGTTTGCGCGATCAGACTGATTTGGTTGAAGAAAAAAATCGTGAGAATGAGCAATTGTTGCTAAGCATCTTTCCTGCGGCGATCGCCAAACGTCTGAAGCAAGGTGAAAAGAATATTGCCGAAAGTGCTTCTAATGTGACGGTGCTATTTTCTGATTTGACGGGCTTCTCGAAGTTGTCAGATTCTCTGACTGCTTATGAAATTGTCAGCATCCTCAACGATCTGGTCACTAGTTTTGATGAAACTGCCGATCGCTTTGGCATGGAAAAAATCAAAACCATTGGTGATAGCTATATGGCGGTCTGTGGGCTGTCGGTTCCCTATCTCGACCACGATAAGCGGGCGATTGATTTTGCGCTAGAAATGCAAGCGATCGTGCGGAGGTTTAGCCAAGAGCGCGGCTTCAAATTGAATATCAGCTTAGGGATTAACTCAGGCGATATCGTGGCAGGCATCGTCGGCAGAAACAAATTTATCTACGATGTTTGGGGCGACACGATTAATATTGCTAGTGCCTTAAAGTCTGCTTGTCCTGAAGGTGCAATTTTAGTTTCTCGCGAAATTTACAATCGTCTATGTGACCTCTACGAGTTTGCGCCACTAGCCACCAAAATTGAGGATGGTGAATTCGTTTTGGAAGCATGGCAACTCAAAAGCACAGTCAAACCCAAATAGATTTTAAAAAGTATGGCGAAGCCATACTTTTTAAAATCTATCTATAGGAAATCACAATATGCTGCAACCTAGTGCCAATAATTTATTTATTTCGGCGATCGCTTTAATTGTCGGATTAGCTCTATCAGTAATTATCCTTGGCGAAGTTATCTATCGCCTGCAACACCGCCGTCGCCCCCTCGCAGCAACCTTGCAAGTAGTGCGAAATTTGGTGCTACCAATGCTCGCGTTCATGCTGTTTATTCAGTATGTGTTGCAACGTCCTGCTGATGATGACATTGTTAAAAGTGTGCAAACTCTATTTTGGATTTGTGTACTGCACGCAGCTTTATCGTTACTGAATGCAATTATTTTTGAGCAAGCAAAAGCGGATACTTGGCGGGCGCGAGTTCCTAAACTCTTAATTGATTTATTTCGATTGTTTTTGGTGCTTTTGGGAGTGGCGATCGTCCTTGCTAAGGTCTGGAATGCCGATCTCGCAGGCTTAGTTACGGCTCTGGGCGTTAGCTCGATTGTGATTGGTTTAGCGCTCCAAGATACTCTCGGTAGTGTCATGTCAGGTATTGCGCTGATATTTGAGCGTCCTTTTTCCGTCGGTGATTGGCTGAAAATCGATGATTTGACTGGACAGGTGATTGATATTAATTGGCGAGCCGTGCGGTTGCAAACCTTCGAGCGCGAAATGGTGATTATTCCCCACAAGCTGATTGGCAATGCGATTATTCGCAATTTTAGCCGCCCGATCCCTATTCATGCAGAACGGATTCGCCATGGGTTCTCTTACAATGATCCGCCCAATTTAGCCAAACATGTTCTATTGACTACGGCTCTGGAAACTGAAGGCATTTTAAAAGACCCTGAGCCAGAGATTTATACAATTTCCTACGATGACTTTGCGATTACCTACGAAGTAAAATTTTTTATCGATGATTACAGCAATATTGAAAGTATTCGCGATCGCTTTATGAGTCGGATCTGGTATGCCGCCCAACGCAATAGCTTAACGATTCCTTTTCCCATTCGGACTCTTTATCATTTTAATGGACCAACTTTACAGGCGAAGGGCAGCTCCAAAAAATTTACCGAGAGCCTCCAATCTGTACCAGCCTTTGTGCCATTACAGAATCCTGACGCTGTTGCCGATGGCATTGACTTACAGCATTATGGCGCAGGTGAGAAAGTAATCTGGCAAGGAGTCAGTAACAATTCTCTATACATTGTGATCGCTGGAACGGCGCTTATGTCTGTTAGCGATCGCGAACATATCGAACATGAGCTATTAACAATTAAGACTGGTGAGTTTTTTGGAGAGATGACGCTTTTTTCTGGCGAGCATAGCCCGATATCTGTAACAGTGATCGAGGATTTAGAGGTGATGACGCTGTCTGCAAATGCTGTGAATCAAATGATTGATCGCCAGCCTAGTTTTGCCCGTGAAATCAGCCAGATCTTAGAAACTCGCCGTCGTGTGGTCAACACAATTCAAAAATCATGAACCCAAGATGGCGTTGCTTTGCAACGCCATCTTGGGTTTTGATACCA
>JANNDZ010000203.1:0-1686 GCA_031378395.1 Pseudanabaena sp. OTE_75_metabat_487_sub | reverse complement strand
GGCGATCGTATTACTACCTTTGGCTGTATACAATACCTTGGAGCCAGGTCTACCTTTGAGGGCTTTGCCAACAAATGGCTCATAGATTGTTGCGGCATCAACCTTGCCAGCAATAAAAGCAGCATGAGCATCTGGAACTGCTAAAGAGACTAGTTGGACATCTTTGTCACTCAAGCCAACTGATTCGAGATATTTATTAGTAAAAACAACTTCATAAGGAATATCTTCCCTAGCGATTTTTTTACCTTTTAAGTCAGCCGGAGTATTGATGCCGTGACTGACGATCGCGTCTACCTCACCAGAGTAGTCACAAGCATAGATAAATTTGAGATCGGGAGCTTTAGCCGCTAATATAGTGCTACGCACTAACATTAGGACAAGCAGCAAAAGCAGCATCAACACAATCGCGAAAGTTATCAAACTCATCCCAACGTTGTCTCATCCAATTTTTGAGTACAAACCACCAATTCTCAATTGGATTAAAATCAGGAGAGTAAGGTGGCAGATACAACAGTTCACATCCAAATTGTGCTATCAAATCCTCGATCGCTTGGGATTTGTGAAAACTAGCATTATCAATAACTATGATGTCTCCTGGATTTAATTTTGGGAGTAGACATTTCTCTAGCCACATTTCAAATAAGTCTCGGTTGCACGCACCTGTAAATGTCATTGGTGCAAATATTCCTTTTTCTTTCAATGCAGCAATCCAACTGACTCTCTCTGTTCTTTTCCCCGATCTCAAAGCCTCAAATCTCTGCCCAATTTCACTGTACCCGTAAGGATAGTCATCTCGATTATCAATCCCCGCCTCATCTATATAGATAATTTGCTCTCTGGCTTTAGCTTTTAACTTTTCTTGAAACTCTTGTCGTTTTATTTCATCTCTTTCTCGATATCCATAACTCTTTTTTTTCGACTCACCCCAATTTTTCTCATGGCATCACTTACGTTTTGCTGCGTGACCCCTTCTCCCCATAACTTGGCTATTTCAATTTGTGTTTTCGCTCCATGTTGTTTGACAAATTCTCTGAATTTTTCCCAATCACTAATTTTTCTTTTTGGATTTGCGATCCTGACTTTCGATCGACAACTTCCAGTTTCCGCTTGACGCGCCAACCATAGATCTAGAGTATTTCGACTGATGTTAAATATCCGACTTACATCTGTCTTGCGTTCACCTCTATCTAATGCTGCTATTACTTTTTGGCGAAGATCTTCACTGTAAGGTGCTGGCATCCTGATTTCGATCGCTAATTTTAACTACTATTATATGTCCTAACCAAAGATCGTACTGCTATACCATGAGAAGATCGATTGCAATCGATCTGACACTGCACTGTAATGGCAATTTAATCGACTAATAGGCAATCCCCATCGAGCATTAGAAGGATCGATCGCATTTTTTTCATCCGTCGATCCAGATCTCCTCGGTCACGCCTGATAAACTGGTAACTAATCACTGAAGATCGATCGAGTAAGATGGGCAACACCTTTGGACATTTGTTTAGAATTACGACCTATGGCGAATCGCATGGGGGTGGGGTAGGTGTCATCATCGATGGTTGTCCGCCATTGGTGGAGATTAGTGAGGTGGAAATCCAGGTAGAACTCGATCGTCGTCGTCCGGGACAGAGTAAGATTACGACACCCCACAAGTATCAGTCTCCTTGCGGGGTGTCGTAA
>JANNDZ010000177.1:0-2327 GCA_031378395.1 Pseudanabaena sp. OTE_75_metabat_487_sub | reverse complement strand
GTCTAGGAAATATGGATCTCAAAATTGCCGCGATCGCCTTAACAAATAATGCAACTTTAGTCACGCGTAACAAATCAGATTTTGGACAAATTGTAGAGTTGTCTATAGATGACTGGTCATGTGGTTAGATCTTTGTGATTGGGATTAGGGGAGATCGCTATTAGAGGCTGAAAGGCGATCGCTGCTTGGCTGATTTTTAGTGAAAGGCGATCGCATACTACAACAAACCCGCGATCGCAGTTTGCACAGAATACCCCAAATGCTTCCACGCTGCCGCCGTAGCTACCCGACCGCGAGGCGTGCGATTGATATAGCCAATCTGTAATAAATACGGTTCATACACCTCTTCAATCGTGTGAGCATCCTCACCCGTTGCCGCTGCTAATGTATCCAAGCCTGCGGGGCCACCATTAAAGTTCTCAATTAACACCGTTAATAATTTGCGATCGATCCAGTCCAAACCTTTCGGATCGACATTAAATAATTCCAGTGCTGATTCTGCGATCGCACCAGTAATTTGCTCGCCCTTTGCCTTAACTTCGGCATAGTCCCGCACTCGCTTTAAGAGACGATTGGCAATCCGAGGCGTACCGCGAGATCTCGCAGCGATCGCGATCGCACCATCATCATGGATTGGAGTCTCTAGAATCTTGGCACTGCGGGACACAATTTGCGTTAGTTCATCCTGCTCATAGAAACGGAAATGTTGCACAAAGCCAAAGCGATCGCGTAATGGCGAAGATAATGCTCCAATTCTCGTAGTAGCACCGATCAGCGTAAATTTATTTAACTGCACACTACGAATCCTTGCTCCTTGACCTTTTCCAATCGTAATATCAAGGCGATAATCTTCCATTGCAGGATAGAGAATCTCTTCCGTTACACTCGGTAAGCGATGGATTTCATCGATAAAGAGAATATCTCCCTGTTGCAGAGAAACTAGTAATCCTGCCACATCGCGAGGTCGTTCAAGGGCAGGAGCCGAAGTGATTTTACATTGAACGCCCATTTCTTGGGCAATGATTAGAGCCAGAGAAGTTTTACCTAACCCAGGGGGACCATATAACAACAAATGATCGAGGGCTGATGATCGCGATTTTGCCGCCGCGATCGCAATATTTAGCAGTTCTTTTAAGTCTTTTTGTCCAATATAGTCTGCGAGATTTTTGGGGCGAATATTAATATCAACTGAAACTTGAGCAGGAGTATCTTTGGCAAGTTGATCTTCTAGTTTCTCCTCTGGCGTTGCTTCCGCTTGCAGCAAATCTAACGCCTGTTGCATTTCTGGCGATGTTACTTCTTTTTTGGTGGATTTTTTAGGCGATCGGGAGGTTGATTTTTTGCTGACAGCTTGTTCGGGAACTGGTGTAGAGCTTTGAGCAGCTTGATCATTCAGGCGATCTCCTTCTGGATTCGGATTTTGAGTTGGTTTAGAGGAGATGATTGCCATATGCTTTAGGTTGCTCAAATTTGTAAATATCTTCGATCAATTGCACCCAACCATCAACTAGAGAATCAAGTATCTTTTCACCCTTTTCTCTAGTCGCAGCCTTAGCATCACCCAACACACCGCTGCGTGTCAAATCGCGCATCACCCATGCAAAGGGATTCGCCGATTCCATGCTGAGCAAACTATTTTCAGGCAAGCCATAGGGATATTCGGTAACTGCCTTATCCATCTGTACCTGTTCAGGTAAAAGCGCCAACATCAGGCTGGTTTCGGCATCGCCACCATGAATTCCAAATTCTAATTCTTTTTCCGTCAAAAGCTCTTTGGCAACATTGGGAACGCGCCAAGTAAAGAGAGGGAATATGGCAAAATCTGGATATTTCTCATGGAGATCGCGAGCAACTATTTCCAAAATCTGCGGCTGTCCACCGTGGGAATTCATCAAAGCTAATTTCCGAAATCCTGCTCGATAAACACTCTCAGCAATATCTGTCAACATTGCTAGCATCGTCTGCGATCGCATCGTAATCGTACCTGCAAAAGTACTATGCTCATTGGATTTACCATAGTACAAAGGTGGCAAAGCATAAGCAGGAATCGCTGGATCTAATTTCTCTAGAGCCTTTGCAAGCACTCCAATACTAATCGCCGCATCAACAATCAATGGTAAATGTGCGCCATGCTGCTCGATCGCCCCCATTGGCTGAATAATCACCACATTTTGCTTGTTTGGCATGGATGCGATCGCTGGTGAAGTAAGGTACGCAAAATTGCGATGATTTGGGAAATAACTCATGACGACCTTAGGATTCCGCTATTTAATAAAGAGCCAGTTTTTGTGGCGCGGCTACGCCGCGCCACAAAAAAAATTATTTAT
>JANNDZ010000508.1:0-10942 GCA_031378395.1 Pseudanabaena sp. OTE_75_metabat_487_sub | reverse complement strand
CCACAATCAAAAAGAGAGTAGCGGCACTTCGCGCCGCAACTCTCTTTTTGGTTTTGTCAGATACTGCCATATTAAAAATCAAAATCAATTTAATTGCGAAAGTTGATGAGTGAAAATCCCAAAAACGATTTGATAATGAGAATTGCTGTATTCTTTTGAATATAGTTTTGTCGAAAATAAACTTTTAATAGCCAAGTAAGCTTTGTACTAGCAATCTCATCTTGTCTTTAAAAACGTAGACTTCTTCATATTTAAAGCTAAAAAGCTCAACTTTATTTAAAACGCATAGATGACACATGGATACAGATAATCTAGCCGTTTATAGCCTCGTTGAACAGTTGCGTGGCTATGGTCGAAAGCAGTTTACTGGCAAGCTGGAGCTCCATAGTGTCAAAGATTACAAATGGAGCATCTACTACTGTCATGGTCGGTTGGTGTGGGCTTCGGGAGGCGCACATCATCACCGACGTTGGCGCAGGCTGATGAGTAAGTACAAGCTACAGATAGACTTTAATAAAATCTCTTTCCGCACTATCGAGGAAATTCGACTCTGGGACTACCATGTGCTGGTAATCCTGATGAAAAGAATGGTTCTAAGCCGCGAGCAAATCACACCGATTATTGAAGGTTTTGTTCAGGAAGTATTGTTTGACATCATCCAATGTGCCGCGAATGAAAAGATTACCTACTACTGTGATTTTGAGGATGAAATTACGCCAGTGATTTCACTGATCCATGCCGAACATGCGATCGATCACGCCCATCAAGAATGGTTAACATGGCGGAAATCTGGAATTGCCGATTTTTCGCCAAATCTTGCACCTTGGATCAAGCGTCCTTCTCAACTGAAGGAAGAAGCTTCCGACCTCACTTACAAAACCCTAATCACTATTCTTGATGGTAGGCGATCGCTGCGAGAGCTATCGACATGGATGAAGAAGGACTTGCTTAATCTAGTACAGTCATTAATGGCATACTATCATCGCGGTATGATCGGTCTAGTAGAAGTCTCGGATATCGAGTCTCCTATTGCGGGTCTTTCACCAAATGAATCTTTAAGAAATGAATCGACTCAATTGACTGAAGAGAAACAGACACCGAAAAAGCTAGAACCAATGTCCAGACCTCTAATTGCCTGTGTTGATGATAGCAATCAAGTCTGTGCCACCATCGAACAGATCGTGACAGGATTTGGATTTGGATTCCTAGGAATTCGAGACTCTATCAATGTATTGCCATTGCTAGTTGAACTCAAGCCAGAGATGGTTATTTTAGATTTGGTCATGCCAATTGTTGGTGGTTACGAACTCTGCACTCAAATTCGTCGTATCCCAGAGTTTAAAGATACGCCGATCCTGATTTTGACTAGTAATGACACTTTTGTCGATCGGATTAGATCAAAATTTGTGGGTGCAACAGCCTTTATATCAAAAACATCTGGCAATGACAAAATTGGCGAGCAAATCCAGAGATATCTACTTCCTTTTAATAAAAATAAAGATCTAGAAGAAGTATCTCCAAATGACTCGTCAGAATCTCCTAGTTACAGCAATTCTCGATTAAACGAACCGCAATAGATTTATTAGTTGCGAAATACCCTTTTAATAGATCTATTCGTTCTAATTTGAGCGAAAAGTACCGTAGGACGGACAACGTTTCCAGAGATCAATCAAATCTATTTTTGTAAAGATAGAAAACTATGTTTAATTTATTTAATCTCCTCTCAGCTGAAATACAACAAGAAAGAGCTCCTTTGCCTGAATCATCAAAGCAATTACTGAGCAAACAGGTATTCACAACTAATCAACCAAATGCAATTGTGCAAGATTTTGAGGTGTTTATCGATTTTCTGCAACTTCATAAGGTTGAAGTCAGTGCCAATCAAAATGCGATCGCGCCAAAATATCTCGCAGATATCAATGAAAGGCTCAGTCACCCAACCAAAATCGACTTTCAGCGCCCTAGCCAGAAGTCCTATCCTTATATTTATGGACTCTATTTGCTTTTGCGTAGTTCTGCGATCGCACAGGTGAAATTAGACAAAAAGAAGAATATACTGCGAATCGATCCGCAAATCCTCCAGTCATGGCAAGAACTTAACGACACCGAAAAGTATTTCAATCTTCTTGCCACCTGGATCTTCTACGCTCATGAAGGCATTATGGACAATGCAAACAGATCTTTGAACGATTGGTGGTATGTATTCAATTTTTGGAAAGAGTTACCAACAAAAGGTTTGAATTTCACCAGTTCTAAAGATGAAGACTGGCTGAGACGATTGAGACTGCATAATGTCGCCTTGTTGAATTTATTTGGATTTATTGAAGTAAAAGATGCTGAGCCTCTAGCAGGAAAAGGATGGCGAATTACCAAGACTAAGCCTCTCCCTTTTGGTACAGCAATGATGAATTTGTTGCGTGCAACTGATTGGCAGAGAGGAATGTTTCTCGAATATGAAGAAGAACTTGAAGAAGAGCGATCGCTTGGCATAGATGTTGTTGTCCAGCAATCTACACCCACTGAGATACTGCAAGAAGAATTTCAAGCGTTGGATCTGTTTTCGACATGGGAGAAAAATTTGCAGTTACCTGAGGCTGAATCCAAAGATGGCGTATTTATTTTTAAAGTGTCGCTCAAAACTGCGTGGCGGAAAATTGCCGTTCCTTCTAATCTAACACTCTATGATTTTAGCTCGGCAATTCTGAAAGCTTTCGATTTCTGTAACGATCACCTGCATCAATTCACCTATAAAGATCGCCAAGGATGTAAGCAAAGCATTACACATCCCTATTCTCAAGAACCGCCTTCTACTGATGAGGTTCTGATTAAAAACTGGCAAATTGGGATAGGCGATCGCATCACCTATGTGTTTGATTTTGGAGACTGGTGGGAGTTTAATGTGGTGTTAGAAAGTATTGAAGAACCTGATCCTAAATTCAAGAAAGCAAAGGTTATCGATAAAAAGGGTAAAGCACCAGAGCAATATCCTGATTATGAAGAAGAAGAATAACAAAAAGGCGATCACCCAATTACCTATGCATAAGTCAAAATGCGATCGCATCATCACCAAGTTTAACCAGCGAGTTTCTGACTCATATAGCGATTTAAACTCACGTTTTCTTCGGCTGCTTCCATTGCTAATCGGCGATGAAGAGATGGAGGAATCCGAACTTGAAGTTTGCCGCTATAAATTTTCTCGGCGATTGGTTCTGGAATCCTTTCTCCATTAGTTTCCATATCTATGACTACATCTTTGACTAGATTTGTAATACCTTCTAGAGCCTCAGAACGATTTTCATGGAGATAAGACATACTAGGGAACTCTGCACATAATCCTACGAATTCTTGATCTTCAACTGACCAAGTGATTTTATAGCTGTAATGTTCATAGTTGATCATCTTTCATTCCCTCAATTTTTGCGATCGCTGCTAAGACTTGTTTAACTTGATAAACTTTTGCTTTGCCGTTCTTTTCTTGAATGTTAACGCGAGGATCTCCTTGCCAAGGAGTTTTGTAGACACAGTGACTTGTTCCTTGCTGTCGAGGCTCTCCAAAATAATGATTACAGACTTTTA
The DNA here is from genome assembly GCA_031378395.1 of Pseudanabaena sp. OTE_75_metabat_487_sub. Lineage (GTDB taxonomy): Bacteria > Cyanobacteriota > Cyanobacteriia > Pseudanabaenales > Pseudanabaenaceae > Pseudanabaena. Next base: position 7,366 of record JANNDZ010000508.1, on the reverse strand, counting down.
CTAAATCAGTGAAGTTGACATTTTGAGGATTCTTTTTTAGTTGAACAACAATTTTTTCTACTTGTGCCATACGGTTAAGTTTAGACTGATAATAGTATCAATATTAATACTATGTCAAGAGATTGTCTAAACAATCACCAAAAGAACACAGCGTGATCGTCCAATCAAATAACAAAAAAAGCGGCGCAATGCGCCGCTTTTTTTTACCTGAGTTCGTTTTGTAAGTATTCGACGACTGATTCAATTTCCACCAAAGTCGCTACCTTTGTCGCGCGATTGACGATTTCGACTTTGCCATCAGCGATCGCTTTGCCAGTAACCACACGATAGGGAATGCCCACGAGGTCAGCATCTTTAAACTTAACGCCAGCCCGTTCATCACGATCATCAAGCAATACTTCCACACCTGCGGCATCAAGGGCAGTATAGAGCCTTTCGCCAACATCCATTTGCTTAGCATCACCCACATTCGGCACAGTGACAATCACATGATAAGGAGCGATCGCTTTATTCCAGATGATGCCATCTTTGTCGTAGGACTGCTCTACGGCAGCCTGAGCGAGACGCGAAACGCCTAAACCATAGCAACCCATGACCAAGGGGCTTTCTTCACCCTGTTCGTTGGTGAAGGTCGCTTTCATCGCCTTAGAATATTTGGTTCCCAATTGGAAGATATGACCAACTTCAATGCCTCTAGCAGTTTGCAAGATTTGCGAAGGATCGTGAATGGCGCGATCGCCTGCTTTGGCTTTATCAAGATTTACAACCGTAGGCAATGTGAAATCCTGACCCCAATTTGCGCCCACAACGTGATAATCGGCTTCATCAGCGCCCGTCACAAAGTTTTGCAAATCGGCAATAGTGCGATCGGCTAAACGCAGGAACTTCGGTGCAACATTTGCGGTTGGATCAATATAGGAGTCTTCGAGACTTGGAGCGATAAACCCAACGGGCAGCTTGGAATGCGCCCATTTTTGTTGAGATTCAGCATCAGCAACTTGAAGATTAATAATTGCTTTACCACCGTAATTGGCTGCTAACTTGGTCAGTTCATTTTGCAATTTCACTTCATTAACATCGCGATCGCCACGAATGCTAACCAGAACTAAAACAGTTGAACCATTGTCATACACAACCTGATACAGCACCTGTTTCACAATCTGCGTAGGATCGCATTTTAGGAACTTGCAGACAGTTTCGATGGTTCCTTTTTTCGGTGTATGCACCTTCTCAAACTTGTCAAAACGTGAAGGTATAGCATCAGGTGGAATTGATACTGCTTTCTCAACATTGGCGGCATAGCTACTGTCTTCGGTAAAGAGAATGTCATCTTCACCCGCCTCAGCAAGTACCATAAACTCCTGCGAACCCGAACCACCGATCGCACCTGAGTCAGCCTCAACTGCCCTGAATTTCAGCCCACAGCGATCGAACATCTTCCGATAGGCACGATCCATTTCATAATAAGTCTCTTTCAGACTTTCTTCGGTGCTATGAAATGAGTAGCCATCCTTCATGATGAATTCGCGACCACGCATCAAACCAAAACGAGGGCGAATCTCATCGCGAAACTTGGTTTGGATTTGATATAGATGCTGCGGCAGTTGGCGATAGGAGCGAATCATATCTCTAGCGATCGCAGTAATAATTTCTTCATGGGTTGGACCTAGACCGACTTCACGATTTGCGCGATCGGTGAGGGCAAACATGATCCCTTCGGCTTTGGTGTAGGTATCCCAACGCCCTGACTCTTGCCATAGTTCCGCAGGTTGTAGTTGCGTTAATAGACATTCTTGCGCCCCTGTGTCGTCCATCTCTTCGCGGACGATCGCCGAAATCTTTTGCAGGACGCGCCACATGAGAGGCAGGTAAACATACAAGCCTGCACCCACTCGCCTGATATAGCCTGCGCGGAGTAAGAGTTTGTGACTTGTGAGTTCTGCTTCGGCGGGATCTTCGCGCAAAGTGACCCAGAGCATTTGAGATAGACGCATATTGCTGGAGATGTTCGCTGATATTAGCTAGGATAGTCGCTAGAATTTCGTTAATCTGTTAACGGTAATTCTGCCTGTTGATCATATCAGGACTTGTAGCCTTGGTGCTGTAGGCGTAGGCGATCACTTACAATTCGGGACTTAGAATCTTCACCAAATAGTTTGAATATGCGAATACTATGCTGACTTGCGATCGCTTTTCGCTTTAGATTTATTTTTGCCGATTAACTCTTACAATTCGCTAATCTTCCTCAGCGATCGCTTTCACCTTTTCTCTTCTAAGTAGCTACTCCCTTCCCAGTGAATAATTAGGCGTGCGCTGCGAAGCCGCGCACGCCTAATTATTCACTTTAATAATGCCTATTTTTGGGGTGGGCAGGGTGTAGGCATAATTAAAACCCCAAAATCTATACCGCCCGCTACGCAGAAGGTACAGATGAATCTGGCTTTTTAATTATGCCGAGGTACTTAAATATTCGGCAACTGCTTGCAAATCTGCTAAACCTCTGTTTAAGCGATCGCGCATTGCATCATCGAGTTTAGGATTTTGCAAAGCAACTTCTTGAATTGCCTCTAGCCATTTAGACATCGGCACATGACGCACAGCTTCACGGAGTCCCATGTTTGCCAAGATGCCCAGATAAAATCCTGTGAAGTCTTGACCTCCATATTCATAGAATCCATCCCCTAACTCTAGTTTTTCGGGTGTGTATTCAAAATATTGATCGCAGGTGATTGGAGTGCGATCGAGTTGGGGTTGGGGGTGTGGTGGTTGAGTCATAAGTCTTACTGCTATTGTTACCTCACATTCTGTCATGCCAGCTTGTATTTCAGGGCGATCGCTGTAACCCCTTGTTGGCAAAATCTCATTTGGTTACTATATCGCCACAATGATAGATTTATCATCCGAGCGAGAGCGTTACGGCTCAGAGGTGTTTGGCATCCTTATAAACCATATAATAACGTTTAAGTTAAGCTCGCTCCTAATCATATTTATGAATAAACAAAATATTAAAATCAAAAGTGAGAATCTCTTATTTCAACCTTGGGTTGGGAGCCAATATGGTGATGACAGCATATTCAAAATTCCGATTTTGATTGTCGGGGAATCAAACTACTGTAAAGATGAAGATCTTGAGAGTTTAAAACCACATGAAACTTTTACCCATCGATTGATTGAAGGGATTATCAATGGTACTTGGAAGCATAGATTTTTTAGTAATATTCAACGTACTTTTGTTGAGAAAGCTGATACTCCATCTTTACGAGAGGAATTTTGGCATTCTGTGGCTCATCATGAATATATTCAACACTGGCTTCCTGAACCTCGTGTTAGCCCTGATGAAAATATGTGGCAAAAAGCTAAACCTATTTTCCAAGATGTAATTTCTGAGTTGAAGCCCAAATGTATTTTGTTTGTATGTAAGAGAGTTTATGACAAAGTATCTCCTGATTTTCCAGCATCCCTCCCTCTAGTTGTAGATGACAGTAATCCACTTACTTCAAAAGCTTATAAAAATCAGAATCACCCTACTGTAAAAATTGGGGATGCTTTAGCTTCATGGATTTATCATCCTACCTCTCCTTATGGTGGATTTCAGAAGCCAAGAGGTATTGCTAGACCTCTAATTCAAGCTTCTGGTGGGACACCCAGAATTTAAGCATTTGGACTAGTGGTGCAGAAAAGTCTTGAAACCAGTATCATATCGTAATCTCAACCTAAGACATATTTTTAACAGACTTTATTCAAACCCTTATAAATAGGCTATTTCAAGATGCTAATCCACCTAAATAAGGCTTCCAAAAGTTTTCTGCACTACTAAGTTACCTGAGTGTGATCGCTATCATTTGCCATAATTTACTACTCTCGATTACTAAAGCGCTTGATTTAGATTCTACAAAGATTAGACCATATTTATACAGATGCAAGTAGCTAAACCACGCGCAAATCTCGAACGTTACGAACTGCGATCGCCTCGCCATTTATAACAACTTCACCATAGCAAGAGATTTTGCGCCTTGCTAAATGGGCGTGAACCGCTTTTGCATAAAAATTTTCACTCAGTTCCAATTGCAACTCACGATCGCTTCCTTCTATCTTTGCCAAGATCGTCACGCTAGCCACCGCCGCATCATCACGGCGCGTCAAACCAATCACCTTGCCTGAAATCGGAGTAAGGCGATCGCTGCGTTGTGACTGCATCTTTGATTCAGAACGCTTACGAATAATATCTTTGCTTTTGAGGAGCTTGCTAGCCTCCTTTAGAACTGGAAAGGTTTGCTTAGAAAGAGCTAATTTTTCCTTAGCGATCGCAGGTGCATCCCACATCGGCGACCATTGCCAGCGAAAACTGAGATCTTGCAGATCGGTATAACTGCCAACCTCCAAAAGAGCATCGCACAAATTGGAACTAACCCCAGATTCAACGGACTGCTCGAAAATATCGATATTGCTTCCCGCCAAGACATCTTTGGTAGTCGTATTAATTGCAGTTAAGGCTCTATTTAGAGATAGATTGACCTTGCGCCCGAAGTTCTCATGCTCCCGCATGATCGGCGATAGAACGTTGATGATGTAACTTCCCTGTTCCGTTTCGCCTACACGGAGTTCGTGCAGATATTCTCTTACTTCGGCAAACATGCCACCGCGATAAACGGAACGAGGTTGCACAGTAGCGGAAGCGATAAACTTCATGATTTTAGAAGTTGCTTCGTATAGCCGCACAGCTTCATCAATCGGAATCGTGCCGCCAATAATATCTGGACTGTCGATACGGATTTTAATTAGGTCAGTTGGTTGTAAGAGTAAATCGTTTAAAATTTGTTGGCGATCGCGATGTTCGGAAATTTCTAAAACATCGATAATTTCGCGAACTCTCGTTTTGTAATCGCGGAGGCGATCGCTCTTTGGCAACAGTACTTCTAATTCTTCACCACGATGCCATACAGAAGCATTGCCCAAAAAGTCCCCAGACTCTTGCCAACCTCTAGCCCTGAGATATTGGCTGAGGGTTTCAGGCTGGATAGATTCTAATGTATTGGCTTTTGGAGTTTGTAGGATCACGGCAATTCTCCCTTCGCGAGTCTCTGCATTATCGCTTGTAGAGCTTGAACGGTAAACTGGTTTTGTCGAGGTATAGGTATTTTAACGCTTTTTGTATTGCTTGTCGCGGGTTTGCCCCGCAATGCTACCCAATAGCCACAACGCCGCATACAAAGTTCGGTTTCAGAATGCTCCAGCCAGTCGTCAGCTAGATCGGGGACGAGAACAACGACGAGAATGCGCGGAATGACAAAATTATCGGCTCGCAGTTCTTCGTAATTTTTAAGCTTAAGCGGAAACGAGAGACTGTCCCCAAGCGGCGTTGGGGCGGCGGTGCATTTTAGTTGCAGTTCTAATCTTGGCGATCGCATGGTTACAACACCATTAGCCTGCGCACTAGTCCGCGCCGCGATCCCAAAATCAACACTATCGTCATCGGGACTGGGTTTATAAGTGCCATAACCTGCGGTTGCGGCTACGGCTAGGACATAAGCCTCGCTAAATTTCTCTTTTTGTGCGCTTAAATCCATGAAACCTGTAAATTCCCACCAGAGCGATTATGCCACATTCCCTCATAGCTTTGGGCGATCGCTGTGGCAACCTGTGTGATTTTCGCAACTAGGCAAGCCTGTCAAAAAGATGTAATAATTTGTAACAGAATTAACAAGCGATCGCTTAAACATACCGATCAACTCGATCAAACCCATGGAACCCGAATCAATAAATACGGAAACCTCTGAGTCAGCAACTAAACCCGTAATAAATATCACAATAGTTGAAGCCACTGAAGTCGAGGAAGAGCTGCATCGTCATGAATGTGGCGTATGTGGCTATATATATGAACCATCTATCGGCGATACCAAACGCAATATTCCTGCTGGTACAGCCTTTGAGACCATAAGTGAAGATTGGCGCTGCCCTGTGTGCAACACCAAGAAAAAAGCCTTCGCTGACATTGGTATTGCCTCCAAACCATCAGGTTTTACCGAAAATCTCGGCTATGGATTTGGTGTCAATGTGATGACCCCAGGTCAAAAAAATCTACTCATATTCGGCTCTTTAGCCTTAGCAGTAGCATTCTTTATCAGTCTCTATGCCTTGGATTAATTTATTCATTAGCAATTTTAATTAGCATCACAACCATCATTATTTTTACCAACTTTTTATGAAAATAAGCATAAAACGCTTTCTTCGATCCTTTTCGATTTTTGGATTAATTATTTGCCTAACATTATTTGGCAATATACCTAGAGCCTCTGCAAATCATGGCAACTGGCACAAAGTTGAGCTGCCAGTTGCAATTACCCCACTTGATCTATGGTTTGACAAATCCGAGCCTAATCATGGCTGGCTAGTTGGCACTGATGCGACTTTGCTCGAATCCACCGATGGCGGCAACACTTGGGAAGAGCGCAAACTTGATCTTGGTGATAGCATCTATCGCTTTTCATCGGTTAGCTTTTCTGGTGCTGAAGGCTGGATTACGGGACAACCTGCCCTATTGCTGCATACCACTGATAGCGGCAAATCTTGGTCACGAATCGGACTTAGCTCTAAGCTGCCTGGCGATCCCTTTGCGATCGTTGCTTCTGGTAGAAACTCTGCCGAAATGGTTACAGACTTAGGTGCGATCTATGCAACTGAAGATGCTGGACAAAATTGGAAAGCATTAGTTACCCAAGCCGTTGGCAATGCTCGTAACCTCAACCGTAGTGAAGATGGTCGTTATGTTGCCATCTCGGCAAATGGTAACTTTTATTCCACATGGCAACCAGGTGATACGACTTGGATTCAACACAATCGTAATAGCTCCCGTCGTGTGCAGAATATGGGCTATACTCCCGACAATCGTCTCTGGATGCTGAATCGTGGTGGACAAGTCCAGTTTAGTGAAGTTGGTGAATTCGATACATGGGAGAAAAAGCAAACCCCTAGAGAAGGTGGTGGATTTGGGCTGTTGGATATTGCTTATCAAGACGAAAATAATGTCTGGATCTCAGGTGGTAGCTCAAGATTGCTCCATAGTGAAGATGGAGGCAAAACTTGGAAACGTGATATGTCTGCGGCGAATGTCGGCGCTAACCTCTATCAGATTTATTTCTTTTCAAGCGATCGCGGTTTTGTAATTGGACAAAACGGTACATTGCTTGCCTATTCTCCAGATGAAGGTACTTACACAAATAATCTATGTCCAAAATGTTGTGGTGGGCGTAGCCCACCACAAAATTTTGGACATAGATTATTTGTGTAAGTAACATAATATGGGGAAAATGCAAGCAATGTACCCGTTTGTACAATTACAAAACCGCGAAAGCATTAAAAGAAAAAA
>JANNDZ010000144.1:0-7381 GCA_031378395.1 Pseudanabaena sp. OTE_75_metabat_487_sub | reverse complement strand
CCCCAGCCTCCCTTGTAAAGGGGGGAGAAGAGGAAGTTCAAGTCCCCCTTTATAAGGGGGATTTAGGGGGATCTCTTCCTGATCCTATTAAGCTAGAGATTTTTAATAATCTCTTCCAATCGATCGCAGAACAGATGGGTTTTACGCTGCAAAATACTAGCGCTAGCGTTAATATTCGCGAGCGATTGGATTTTTCTTGCGCGATCTTTGATCGGGCGGGAGAGCTAGTTGCTAACGCGCCGCATATTCCTGTGCATCTTGGCTCGATGGGTGAGAGTGTTAAAGCATTGATACGCGATCGCAGCGATCGCATATTTCTCGGTGATGTCTTTGCCACTAATAATCCTTATAACGGCGGCACACATTTGCCCGATATCACGGTAATTACGCCAGTTTTTATTGATTCTAGTGAAAAGCCTATTTTTTATGTCGCATCGCGGGGACATCATGCAGATATTGGTGGAATTACTCCTGGTTCGATGCCTTCAAATAGTACAAGTATTGAAGAAGAAGGAATCTTATTTGATAATTTTCAGCTTGTAGAAAGTGGACATTTTTGTGAAGCTGAAACTCTGGCTCTACTGACTTCTAGCCAATATCCTGCGCGTAATCCTGCTCAAAATATTGCTGACTTGCAAGCCCAAATTGCAGCGAATGCCTGCGGTGCAAAAGAACTTCAGCGTATGGTTGCCCATTATGGAGTTGCAACTGCTCAATCCTATATGGGGCATGTGCGGAACAATGCCGAACTTGCCATTCGTAAAGCGATCGCAAGTTTAGGAAAGGAAAAAGGAAAAGGGGAAAAGGAAAAATATGAACAGAAGTTCGTTTATCCTATTGATAATGGTAGTCAGATTGTGGTGTCAGTTAGTTTGAATGTCGAAGAGCGAACCGCAAAGATTGACTTTACGGGTACTTCGGCGCAACTCCTAAATAATTTCAATGCACCGCTTGCTGTTTGTAAGGCAGTTGTACTATATGTTTTTCGGACTCTTGTTGATGATGAGATTCCGCTTAATGCTGGTTGCCTTGTCCCTCTGGAAATAATTGTGTCTGAAGGTTCGATGCTCAATCCTATTTATCCTGCGGCGGTGGTGGCAGGAAATGTCGAGACTTCTCAGGCGATCGCAAATGCTCTATACGGAGCGCTTGGTGTGATGGCAGCTTCGCAAGGCACGATGAATAACTTTACTTTTGGTAGCGATCGCTATCAGTACTACGAAACGATTTGTGGTGGATCTGGTGCGGGGATTGACTTTAACGGAACTGATGCGATCCAAACTCATATGACTAATTCACGACTGACCGATCCCGAAATTTTGGAATGGCGATTTCCAGTTCTTTTAGAAGAGTTTGCAATCAGAGCGAATAGCGGTGGCAATGGAAAGCATCATGGTGGAAATGGTGTAACTCGTCGAATTAAGTTTCTCAAACCAATGACAGCAGCGATTTTGTCTAGTAGTCGAGTTATTCCTCCCTTTGGTCTAAATGGTGGGGAATCAGGAGCAACTGGGTGTAATTATGTGATTAGGAATAATGGAGAAATTACCGATTTGCCAAGTACTGCTACAGTTCAAATGAGAGCAGGTGATACCTTTGTGATTGAAACTCCTGGTGGTGGTGGTTATGGATAATCGCTAATTGTTCTAACTAGCAATTCCTGTCTGTAATGTTTTGAGAACTGCTGACATGTCGTTTTGCAAAATTGCATTTACATTTAGCCACAAACCCTCAAATTCTCGACTACGGATAATTCCTGAATCATCAGGTTCTAATTTCTGATATTCGCCATTTTCTGAAATGAACCAATCGAGCTGACAATCTAATGTCCGCCAGACAATGTATTCTTTTACGCCATTGCGTTCGTAGATACGTTTTTTGCTGTACAGGTCATAGGATACAGTACTGGCGGCAATTTCGGCAATTAGTTCAGGCGCTCCAGTAATGTAGCCATCACCATCGATTTGAGCATTGCCACCAATACGGAATAAAACAGCATCGGGTTGAGGTTCGTTGTCATCATCAAGGCGGACTGTTGGCTCGATACCAACTTCTAGCCCAGTCACCATTGATTGATAAGTAACTAACCAGCCAATGATTTGACTATGGGGTTTACCATGAGATGTAAAGCGTAAGGGCGAAGCCACATGTACAATTCCTTCGATTAGTTCTGCTTTTTTGATATTAGATGCAGTATAGCGCCGCTCAAATTCTTCTCGACCGAGCCGATCGCCATTTTCGAGAATAGTTACTGGTGATGGAGAGTTCGCAATAACCATAGCTGTTTAGAGATGATGCTTTTACATATTCTAACAGTAAATATCTAATGATGAGACGTGTTCCACTCAATTCGCCATTAAGTCTTTTACAGCAATTATCGATCAAACGAACCACAAAATATTCTTTAAAAGTTTTGCCTTGCAAAACCTTCAAAGAATATCTCGGTTTGGGTTTAAGAGCAAAGCACTATAGGCATACTAATAATTTTTTGGTACTTAGCATTTGGTAATTTTCTTTCTAGTATTTTTTCTGGCTTTTAAAATATGCGATCGCAGTTTTTTGCGATCGCATAAATCATTACTTCAGTTCTCGGTATAACTCATAAAACAGCATACGGGTAACTTTAAATAAAATCCTGATGATTTTCTGTTTTCCAGAAATCTTGCTTTCTTTCAACCCTTTCAATGTCCAGCCGTCGTCGTGAACTTCACTTAGTTTCTTCCCCAGCCACGATGTTTCACGTCTCTCTGGTAGAACTGATGTCAATGTCCATGCATAGAGGCTAGCTCTGGTAATGTCAGACCCACCAAGGGCTTTGACCTTTTTATCGCCAGATTGTTTTTCGGTATAGCCTAACCCCAGGAACAACTGGAAACTTCTAAGCGATCGGTGTCTTTTCTGGGATGTGGGTATTCCCTGTTTGTTTACGCCGTCGTCGTAAGTTACCCACGGTTTACCGTCGAGCAGGAAGCGATCGAACGGGTAGCACTGGCATAGCAGCAGTGCTTGGTTGCGAAGTCCAAAGCCGAAGTCCTTGAAGACTTTCATGTATGGTGCGAACTCATCAGATTGCATCAGTAAGGCTAGATCGCGCTCTTTCTGATCGAGTTGTTTTTGAAGCTCACAAATTTTCTTGGCATGTTGTTTGGTGTATTCGCTGATCTCAATGCCGATCGCACGGGCGGCGCTGTTTGCGTGCAGTTTTTTGATATTGGCATATTCGTATATTCCTGCTACATAGCCCCAAATTGGTGAGTATTGCAAAGTTAGGGATACATTCGATCGGCGCTGTGCAATTTCTGGAAACTCCATGGTTAAGCGTTGCCTGCACTGATTAATCATAGAGTTCAGCAGTTTATCGAGTTGCTCGCATTCAAAGAACCAATCACGAACTAGTGAGACTTTGCCTGTCTCAAACTCTAAATATCTCTTGTCCCCGTGGATATCGACAAAGCGCTCATCAAAGTAGGTTAGAGCTAAACAAAATGCATCCTCTGGGTCAGTTTTGTTCTTGAATCCATAAGCACCGCGTTGCGCTGCTAAGTCGCCATGTCCAATCCAATAGATCGGAATCTTGTGGAAGTCTGCGAGGTGTTTCCAGAAATTGCTATACCAAATCCCCGTTGGTTCCATGACCACGGCATCAGGTTTTAGGTCAAGTAATTTCAGAACTCCAATTGAGTCGGCTTGACATTTGATAATGTCTTTTTTGATATTCTGGAAATGCTTAAGCGGCTGTTCGGGATATTCCGACAGCAAACAGGCTGTGACGTTGTTACGACCAACGTCTAGACCAATAATATTCATGATGTACGAGTGATTATGTGGATATATACCTAGGAATCACCCAGAAGCGCTTCAGGCTTAATTCTTTCTGTAGGTTGATAGAGAGTCGGTTTGTGAAAATTAGTAAGCAGCAAGGCTTTCTTCAACTGATAAACCGTCTCTCTATACCGAGTGCTTTGGACACACTCAGCAGGCGACGCGGTGAGTTTCACCGCGCCCGTTGCTGAGTTGTCTAGGCTAGGTCTTCATCAGTTAGAAATACAATTGATGGTTTTTCGCGATCGGAAGCAATATCAGCATCCACAAATCCCTCAAGACAATTGTCTGGAGCAAAAGCATTTTTCATGCGATTGAACACGCCGTCATAGACATCGCTCAGTTCGCTTTCTGTGAACTGGAAAGCATCGATCAGATGCAGCAATGAGCTGGAGCGATCGTTAATCAGAAACGGTACAAAATCATCGTTAGTCATGTGCAACTTCCTCGAATGTGTAAATATCAAACGAAATGAAATCTTTAAAAGGTAGATCTACCTCAATTGCATAGAGATTCGCCAAGTAAGTCGCTAAGTCGCATATCTCAGCACTATTGAGTTCTAGAGAATCAATAACTGCGATCGCAGCTAAGACTTTGGGCGGCAAAACTCCAACAGAATCAGGGATTTTAATCACGATGCGTGGTCTCCTACGCGATCATTACGAAACGGGGTTACGCGGTTGCTGCTTTGCATAACACTGTCAAATTGCTGTAGTAAGGCAATAGCTAGCTTGATTTTGGACTCGATAGGCAAGCGCTCGATCGAGTCTTCGACATTAGCGGGCATAGGATGAGAGCGAGATGAGTAATAGCGGGAAATGGGTTGCATGATGGGTTGACCTCTTAACATTTTGGTTTCCTGAATCGTTTGGACATGGGGCAGGTTGCGAAGTGTGGTTTAAGGTCAGTGTCTAAAGGTATCCACTTACCCAGCTCAGTCTTTGCCCAGAAAATCCGAGCTTTACAACCAGCACAAAACGAGCCTTGTGAATTAGGCGGTATTTCGTAAGGCATATAGGTTTTAGATAGTTGTACGAAAAGCACCTTTAGAAGTCATGGCTACCAGCAAGGCGGGAGTCTCTAGCCAGTCTTCATATACAGTGCGAAAATCTAATCAATCACTTTTCACAGAGACAGCGCCCGATCGCAATGCGATTTGGTGCTGTCTTTGCTTTGTTGATCAAAGCGTAAGTCAAATTACGCTAATCGTCAATAGATTTACTAAAATCGTCAATAGACTTACTATAATGAGTAAAGATTTAGAGTCACCATTAGCCATGCTTAGAAGATTAAGAAGAGTTACTCAGAGAGAATTAGCTGAAGCAGTTGGAGTATCTGAAACTACCGTAAGAAACTGGGAAGCTGGAAGGGCAGAGCCGAATTTAACTATTAGGCAAACCAAAAATTTATGTAAAGTTCTTGGCATACCTTTAGAAGAAATGCCCGATAGTTTCGCGCTGAAACCAGTTCATCACAACATTGAACAAAATTAAAAATTGAAGCGATCGCAAAAACTAGCGGCGCGATGCGCCGCCATGTAAAAGTATGGAAACCCACCAGCTAAGCGTATTGGACTTACCGCCCCAAAATGTACTGGAAATATTGCCACGATTTAAAATTGCTATTGGGACCAGGAACGAAGAAGCGATCGCCCAACTTGCCGACGTAATTGATGAAATCAGACTTGACCAGCTCCCAGATGAATTGGCAGGAAATGGGAAAAGCGATCGGCAGACACAGGCAGCTTTACCCATAGAAATAGAGATATGCGATCGCGCTGCCGCCCAAAGCATCGATGACAAATTTCTGGAAAACCCTAATGATGTCAATAGTTTTCCAGAAATTTCTAGTTCGAGGAAAACCCATGGCTATGTCGAGCATTACTTTGTCATAGGCAAAAATAAGAGATGTTACTGGTACAAACGTTACGTGTATCAGGACATTTCTGGAAAATTACGACATCACCATATTCCCCAAAAGCAAACCGAGGCGATCGCCGCGATGTGGACCAGGGGAGCAAGCGCCAAAGAAATTTGCACAGCATTGGGCAAAGCCCACAAATCAAAGTAAAGCGATGGCCGCAACTTTGCGATCGTCGGATACCTCAATATATCTCTGAAGACTTTTCAGGTCAGAGTGACCCGTAATTGCTTGCAAAGTTTTGATATCCACCCCGCGATCGTAATAAAGCACCGTGATGAAACTTCGGCGCGTGCTATGCGAGCTAATCCCACGATGACCCAGCCCCGCCCGAACAACAGAAGCACGTAACCATGCATCACAAGCCGAAAAAGAGATATGTCCCGACCCACCAAACCCAGACGGAAACAAATAGCCCGAACGATTAGGCTTATAAGCTTGGAGCAATCTTGCTAACTCAGGATGCACAGGACATTGGCGAGTTTCCTGTTTGCCCGACGGCGAAGCCTTGCGAGTAGCCTTGCGAAAAGTAATCTCAGATTTCGGCACTGATGCGATCGCATCCTGGTAAACATCACTAACTTTTAGCTGACAAATTGCCCCCCAACGTTCCCCAGTGTATCGGGCAATATCCCACAGCAATAAATGATGCTTAGAAATAATTGACTTACGAATGCGATCGCAATCAGACGCAGATAAAATTTCGGCTTGACCATGGCGGTTATTCTTCGACATCAATCTATTCCCAATTTAACCCCGTTCACTGGTTTAACTTCCAATAGAACAGATATTTACTAATTAGAGAATAGCTTAAAAGCCTATGAATAAACGGATACAGCCATAATCACAATTGCCCACTTCTACCTAAAAGTTGCAACTTGAACAGTTGGAGGAAGTAGCACAAGATAGGGAATAACTTGACAAGCTTTGTAAGCTCGTTCGCCTTGCACTACTAAAGCGAAGACTCGATCCAATCTATGGCAGGCTCAATAGCTGATTTTAAATATTTCGATGATGACGGGACACCGTGGCTAATTCGTATAGATAAATCTAATGCATTGACCACAGGTACAGGGTTTGTAGCACTCACACAAGCTGATCTAACTTTAAATTATCTCCCAAGAAATTTAGAGCCAAGGTACGTGGTCTGCAAACACCCAACCCGACCAATTAGCCGAAATATCTATTGCGCCCACAAGGACGCAGCCATATGGAAAGGTACACAGTCAACCGTTTCACTTACTGATTTTCAAGACAGAACTCAGCAAGCTTTTAATGTGGGCAAGCGAATACAGCAAAGAGAAATTTACTCACCAAAGCTCATAGATTCTTTCCAAAACGATACCCCCACATAAATAAATGGCATCAGGAACTGGACGATATAAGTACGAAACAGACAACGGAAATATCTTTTTTGCACGTACAGATAATGACTCAGAATTGGCAACTGTGAGAGGAGCTGCACCAACGGAAGCGCCAACAGAAAATATTACGTTTGAGTTCTCGAAAAATACCCGTGAAGTAGGTTGCAGACCTAGGCACTGTATTTTGAACTTGAAAAACACTGGTACGAATACTGGTTGTTTACTGCCACCTAATCAAACCGTGAAGCGCGTGATCGTCTTGAAACCAGATACCA
>JANNDZ010000080.1:0-8260 GCA_031378395.1 Pseudanabaena sp. OTE_75_metabat_487_sub | reverse complement strand
GTCTATCCTTGTAGGCTTCAATATTTACAGTTCCCTTAGCCATAAATAGGGTTTTTCCTTCAAACTGGTATACCAATTTTATACCAGTTTTACCTACAAAACCCTACCAAAAACTACATTTTATAAGTTGAGACAAACTGCTTAATAGCTAAAGGACATCCTTTTAAAAGCCTTGAAACCTTTATCTATTAAGCTTCTACAAGAATCGGAATGTTGGGATTTGAACCCAAGACCCCCACTACCCCAAAGTGGTGCGCTACCAAGCTGCGCTACATCCCGCTGCGTTTTTGACGCTTTCCTATGATAACACGATGATTTGCAAATTTTGCTAGCGCGTAAAAAATATAGCGATCGCAATAAGTGAGACGTAAAGAACCTCGCTTATTGTGGATTTTATTTGCCCATATTACGTTTGAGGCGTTCGAGTTCCTCATCCATTTCCCAACGCCGAAAAGTTTCCTCTAACTTATCGTTAGGATCTCGAAACGGTGGAGTATAAAGATTGTCCCAATTTAAAGGAGTACTAGTTGGTGATTTTGCTTTGGCAGTTTTGGCAGCCTCAGCAACTTTAGCTTGAACTTCTTTGCGCCGCTCTTGGATCTGCACCTGTAGAGTTTGACTATCAGTAGCTCGTTTTTTGACAAGTTCCATCTGCGCCCAGATTTGGTTGCCTTGACGCAAGAGCGCAGCTTCCCGTTCTTTAGCGGCACTAGCTAAGTCAGGGCGATCAAAGGATTCTGCTTTGACTGTGCGATCGTGCCAGACGCGAATTTCTTCGGCGATTTCCAGAATTCGATCTTGGAGTTTCTTCTCCTCCAGTTTCGAGCTAACGATTAGTTTCGCTATTTCTTCCTCTTGCTGATGCAATTTATCTTCGAGGATTTGCAACTCAATCTGTGGGTTATTGCGAATAAACTCCTCTAGGCGAGTCTCTAAAAAGCGAGATATATCCTCTATTAACCCCATATACTTTCCTCAGATGTTTTAGGCGCTTTCCAGAAAAATTGTAACCCAATATCAACATTGGCATACCCAAAACCAAACGAGAGTTGTGGCGCTTTGCGCCGCAACTCTCGTTTGGTTTTGGGGCTTGTTAGAACTTTTGTCCAACAAATATAGTTTTCGTTTCTTTACCGCGCTTGAGAATGATCTCTTGCTGGCTAACACGGGATAAAATCCAACCTGTATTGTTGATCGCTTTGCCAAGTCCGATAGATTGGACAGAGCCATTTATATCAAGCATTGCGGTAGAGCGATCGCCTAAATCAAGTACACCTATCAAGGTATATGATGGCGCAGGCGCAGCAGTGAATTGAGAAGATACTGCATTTGGTCTTGCCGTTGTCGCAGAGTTAGATACATCAATCGAGTTATTTGATGTTACAGGTGGCAATGCAAGAGGAGATGGTGAATTACCACTATTGCTTAAAGCAGGCGGTTGGTACACAGGCACATACATTGGCTGCTGCAACCCATTCACAAAAGGATTATTTGTCCCCAAGGGTAACTGCATGTTGCCAACTAGGGGTGCAGCCATGAGGGGCATATTGCCACCAATGATGTTATTGGCATTAGTTGCGATCGCCCGATTTTTGTCTACTACTTCCGACAACATCCGCTTGATTTCTTCGCCAAAAGCCTTATTAGTGCCCGTGTCTTTAGCTGAGACTTGAGCAACATTGACTGACTGCCTACCCAGCCAAATTCCATGATTAATTGTCCACATTACTGCTGCGATTAGTGCGGAGCTGCAAGCGAAGACTAGCAAGAGGCGATCAATCAGATTGTATTTCGGGACTACTAGCTCAGGTGGAGTCGGTGGCAGGTTACTGGTCGGCTCTGGATTCCGCATGATGTAGGGTTGAATCCAGAGCACATCTTGCTTAGAGATCGGTGGTAAAGCAATATCAGCAACATTAAGTTTGGTAATGCTGACAGTATCTTTTGATATTGACAGCTCTTTCTCGGAAGTGTCAAGTTTAGGAATTGCTACTATATCTGAGCTTGAGGCTTGTACTGAGGCATAGGGAGATGATGTTTTGCTTTGCTTGGGTTGAGAGTTTTTTTGTCTAAGCGATCGCTGCTTAGCATAATCAACATGGAGCGTGGATTCGACATCACCAAACAGATCGTCCATTAAGTTATCAACGTTGTCTGTATAAGCATCAGCGTCTTGAGTTACATAAAGCTGTTCTACGCTATTTGTATATTTATTATCTGAACTCTGCATCATATGTCGATCCTATTCACTCTATTAATCACGCGCACTTAGCCATACCCGAATTTATAATCAAATTGTGAAGTTTTTAGCGCTATCTTAGCCAAATCACAATACTTTGAACCTGTCTCAGAACAAATAAGAAAAAAATAATACTGGTAAGTGATACCACAGATTGACGCTTAACACCATAGCTTTAACAGAGATTTTGTAAATCTTTAAGCAAAAAAATGGTAGTCCTGCAAAAGAAAGGTTTTGTATAGGTAAGGATGTGCGGCGCTTCGCGCTGTACATTTAGGACTACAAAAAAAATAAAGGGTCGCATAGCGACCCTTTATTTTTTTGCTCTCGTTAGACTCTTTGCGTCCACCAGAACTAGATTCTTACGAGATCAGGATATATGGTCAGTACCTCATCAGTTGTGAGCGTAAAGTCTTCAGACTGTGGCTCCCATAGTACCTCTACTGCCAACAGGTTGTCCGCAGGCACAGAACCGATCGCAGATAAAGCTGACTGCAAATCTGCGGTAGAACGTAAAGGAGGCAATTTGCTGAGGGTGTCACCCGCAACTGCAAGTAAAAGCGTAACCACAATATATTCGCTTGGAGCTTCGAGGTCTAGACTACCTGCACTAGGCAAAGATGCAGAAGTTTTGCCTTGCAATACCCGACCACTGACGTTACTCAATACTTCTGCATTGAGTTTGCTGCGCTCGGACATCACCAAGCTATTAAATTTTTGCTCAGCAAGAGCAAACTTGGTATTTTCGTTAGCGCTGCTAACATATACCCAATATTCTGGATGACGCATCAAGGAGATAGCAGTTTCGCGGGTGACAGTGGCTAAACCTTCGACGGAGGAAGTGTCCGACTCCAGAGCTAGATGAGTTAGCTCTTGTTGTAGCGATCGCGCTGAGGAGAGTAGACCAACTTGGATTTTGGCAACGGTAACTTTGCTAGCCATGCCAGTAATGCCTTCGCCATCACCACGACCACGAAATGCTTGCATGATCGCGCCTGCAACAATCACCAATAACAGGATCGTAAACAGTCCGCCGCCACCGCCGCCAAAAAACATAGGTAGGAAGAAAAATCCACCGCCGCCACTATTGTTGTAGTAGCCATTACTGCTGCCGCTATATCCCGAATTAGATGGGGCAGAACGGCTAGGGGCAGATCTAAAGGAGCTGCCACCCATTCGCCCACCTGAGCGTTTGGCAAAAGCTTCGTGAGCACCACCAAATACGATCATCGCAACTAAAGAAACTGCGGCTAGCGATCGCGTCCAGACTTTGACGTGAGCTTTAACTTTTGACATAAATTCTGAGCTAAAAAACTTCATAGATAAAAGGGACATTTCTCAAAGAATTGCTATAGATGTTCTATATCAATTCTAACCTAGACAAAGTTTGCAGTAGGCTACTAAAACGTAAAACCCAAAAAGACAAATTGCCCGCTACGCGGGCAATTTGTCTTTTTGGGTTTATGCAAAGGTGGCTAGCCAATCCATTACCTGATCGCCTAAACATACACCATCAAGGCGATCAATTTCGCGAACACCTGTGGGGCTAGTAACGTTGACTTCAGTAAGGTAGCCGCCAATAACATCAATACCAACAAACATTAAGCCGTCCCGCTTTAGGTTTGGTGCGAGTTGGTTGCATATTTCCCGCTCGCGATCGGTAATATTGACTTGAACTGCGCTCCCGCCTGCCGCCATATTGCCGCGAAACTCTCCTGACTGGGGAACACGGTTGACTGCGCCAATTGGTTCGCCATCAAGCAAAATAATCCGCTTATCGCCCTTTTGTGCGTCGGGCAGATATTCCTGCACCATCACAGGAGTTTTACCAATATTCGTACTGATTTCGATCATCGAATTCATATTGCGATCGCCTACTTCCAAAAACAAAATTCCCTCGCCACCTTTGCCGCCCAGTGGCTTCATAACTGCCTTACTCTCAGTCGCCACAAATTCGCGAATTGTACCTTTATCAGCAGTCACAATTGTTTTCGGAATTGCCTCTGTAAATTGCAGCGCATACATTTTCTCATTAGCAGCACGGATACCTTGAGGTGAGTTGAGAACTTTAGTTTTGCTAGTATCAACGTAATCGAGAATATAAGTTGCATAGAGATATTCCGTGGTTACAGGTGGATCGGGGCGCATCCACACAAATTGCATATCTTCTAAAGGTTGAAACTCCCCCGCTTCGACCTCATACCAAGGATTTGGAACTTGCCATTTACCATCTACAAGTGGCACAGGATAGATATTGGTGGATTGCAAAAAAGCCCACGCTTTGCCATGTTTGACACTGAGCGTATTCATATTTGTAATAAATACCTCATGTCCCTTGCGACAAGCTGCTTCCATCAGCGCTACGCTAGTGTCATGGGCGGGATCGAGTTTAGCGATCGGATCGATAATAAAGGCAAGTTTCATAGAATTTTGTTGCTGTTTTATACTACAAGGATATGCGGCGCGAAGCGCCGCATATCCTTATTCTATTGTGGAAACTAATCGCAATAATTTGGGGATTTCTTCTGTCTCAGGAGCAAATTCTAACTGAGTTTCGCGGGTGGGTAAATATCCTGACTCCGCAAAAGAGATTAACATTCTCTGCAATGCAATCCATACTTCTGATTCAAATTCCCAGTCATAGCGCGAGTTAGCTCGACCTGCGATCGATCGCAAAGCCCAAAAGTAGCTATTACGCACAATTGAACCTTGCTTATTATACTTTGGCACATCTTCTCGATGAATAAATAGAACATCGTTCTCAATCTTGACTCGCATCTGCTCTCTTGTTTTAAATTAAATACTGCCATAATAGATAAACACGTTCCCAATTTCAGGACAACCAGCCCGCACTAAAATCAGAAAAAGCTCATCATTCAATATATTATTATGCCCAGAACCGCCATTATCCAGCCCGATCAGTCCTATAGTTTTGCAGATTATTTTAAGCTTAACTTTGCATCACAAGATATTCTCGCGTATTTTGGCGTTATTCTCCAAAGGCAATCCTTGCAATTCCCTCGTTATGAACACACACTAGATCGCCTCATCGATCTTAAAGCACGAATCGAAGAATGCCTACCCCGACTAAGTCTCACCAGTGAAATAGCGCGACGGGAATTCCTAATCGCTCCACTATTAACCGACTTACTCCACTACACCCAAGCCACTCTCAACATTGAATATCCCGTCGCTGTAAGTAACCAACTCAAAGGCTCTTTAGATTATCTTTTGCAAAATGATCAGACATTCCTTGTTGTGGAAGCTAAAAATGAAGACTTAGAAAGAAGCTTTGTGCAGCTTGCGATCGAAATGATCGCGATCGATCAATGGATTGAGTCCTATCAACCAATCATATATGGCGCAATATCCACAGGAAATATTTGGCAGTTTGGACAATTTAATCGTCAGACTCGTATAGTAACTCAAGACCTCAATCTCTTCCGTGTCCCCGCAGACCTAGACGATCTCCTTCGCATCCTTGTCAAAATCCTTAGCAATTAATTATTATTTGCTAAAATCAACATAATCAAGCTGTAAGCAGAAATATCATGCAAGCAACTGTAACTGAAGCAGAACAAGAACTTGAACCTCAAATTCATCTTTGGTCGATCGCAGATTATCACCAAATGATCGAGGCTGGAGTGTTAGATGAGGATGATCGCGTAGAGCTGTTGGAAGGGAAAATTGTTTGTATGAGTCCACAACGACCATTTCATGCTGCAAGTGTGCAACGTAGTGCTAATTATCTTTACGAAATGTTGAGAAACAAGGCTTATATTCGCGCACAGTTACCCGTGATACTGGGAAATGATTCTGAGCCAGAGCCAGATATTGCTGTTGTCAGGTTGGAGAATCATGAATATTCCTTTAGACATCCTGAAGCAACTGATATTTATCTATTGATAGAAGTTGCCGATTGGACTATCTCAAAAGATCGCAAGCAAAAAGCGCGTATTTATGGCAAAAATCAAGTCTTAGAATATTGGATTCTCGATATACAAAAGCGACAAGTTTACGTTTTTCGTCAGCCAGAGGATGGAACCTATCGTGAAGAATTGACTTTGAGTAGCAATGATAGTCTTGCTATGCAAGCTTTTCCTGATGTTGCGATCGCTTTAGATGCGTTGTTTCCTATTCAACAAAGCTAAATGCTATTTGCTTTTTGCCCAAGAGATCGCTTTCGTTCAAATAAATTAGGGTATGTTGCATTTTGTGAGAGTGTTTTACAAGATTTGCGATCGCAATGTACATGTCCTCTAAATCAAGGCTAAATTTTCATAGTGAGAATTGCTGTATCTGCCGAAATCTTCTTGACAAAGCTACACTACAATGTTAGGATTACATCCTTAGGATGTAATCCTAACATTGTAGTGTAGCTTTTGGTCTTTTGAGTGCGAGCGAGCTAGTTATGAAAGCCGTCAAAGCAATCACATTATCACTTGGTAATTTAGATCAGCCAGTCATCTCTAAATATCAGTTTGGATTAACTGTAAATAAAATATGTCGAAGCAAGGTTCATAGTGCTGAACCTGTAGAGTTCCACAAGGACTTTGCGGAAAAGGCAGACATTGTTAAATACTTAAAATTACTACTAGATGAAGGAGTTTTGTTTCCTCATAAGAATCTCTCCAATATTTTTACTCTTCTTGGTCGATCTGATGGCGATCCTGAGGATATAGCCTGTATAGTTGACCCTTTTTGCTATATGTCTCATCTAAGTGCCATGTCGTATCATGGTTTAACAGATCGAATACCAAAAAAACTATTTATATCTTCCCATCCGACTAAGATTTGGCAATCTTTAGCGAAAGAGAAAATGCAGAAAGATCTGGGCGATGATTTTGAAAGTTATTGTGAGCATGGGTTGCCAAAACTAGTTAGACCGAAAATGAATAAGATCGATAAGACAGAACTTCATTGTCTGAGTTCTAAGCATTTGGGAGCATATAAGAATGTTAAGGGAAGACCTCTTAGAGTTTCGACTATAGGAAGAACATTCCTCGATATGTTAAGAAATCCCGAACTATGCGGGGGGATAAATCATATATTGGATGTATTTCATGAATATGGAAAGAAATATCTCAGATTGATAACTGATGATATTGATAAAAATGGAGAGCCTATCGATAAGGTGAGGGCAGGCTATATTTTGAATGAGCGTTTAGGTATTAATAATGAGATTATCAATGGTTGGTCTTCATTTGCTCAAAGGGGTGGATCGAGAAAGCTTGATTCAAGTGCAGAATACTCTCCCGAATGGTCAGATAAATGGAAAATTTCTTTGAATATTTTCATGGGGATAATGGCCGCGGTTTAGGTGCCAGCCACCAAACCGGGTGGACCTCGCTGGTAGCAGATTTAATAGGCGGACAGGAAGTACGAAAAGAAGAAATCGTACGAACTGCAACTGGTGGAGTTTCGCGCGCCCAACAAGATGTCTGGTCGCACCTATCTCTATGACATTTCCATCTTCGCCCTGGTCAAGGGCGAGCACGAGGACAAGGTGCAATCGACGCTGAAGAGCCGCGAGGCCTTGATAAAAGACCGCGTCCGAACGATCATTGCCCAAAGTGATCCGGAGATACTCGGTGGCGTCTCGGAGCCGGGCCTCGAGACGCTTCGCCGACAGGTCAAGTATCAGCTTGACGAAATTGTCGGTGAAGGGTTGATCGAGGAAGTGCTCGTGCCTCGGTGCATTGCGTTCCGCACCGATTATTAGGCAGGTCGATGGATTGATCTGCTTCTCCGGCGTCCGCGGACCAAGGATGGTGTCGCATGGCCGAAGCTGATGCAGTTCCGCCCGCCGCTACAAATCCATCGCCTGCGAATCCAGCGCCGGCTGACGCAGCGCCGGACAGACCCGATTTAACAAATATCGCGCCCGCCAGCCTCGAATCCGGGGCAACTGCCGAGAAACCAATCGAAGACCCGCCGTTTGATGCCGCGAACGTCGCGTTCGATTCGGTAACTCCGTCGTCGGTGGAAATGGGCTCCAGCACGCCGCAGATCGACGATGCC
>JANNDZ010000043.1:0-6937 GCA_031378395.1 Pseudanabaena sp. OTE_75_metabat_487_sub | reverse complement strand
GGTTTGTGAGAGTGCGCCCCGAAGGGGCGCACTCTCACAAATTGATTAGTATTGCTATACAGGTTGAAGGCGATCGCCATTAACCCTGTAATTCTGTTGATGCACTTCTCAAATCTAAGTATCAACCTGAAAAGCCTCCTGCCAGAGCTGTAGCAGTTTTTTACAGCTGTTTTCGATCTAAGCAACCACAATAAACTCTTTGAAAGTGTCGCTAAGCAACACTTTCAAAGAGTTTATTGGTTAGGGTTTACATTTATTAAGCATTATGGCAGCTATGCCATAACGATATATGGCAGTAAGATTTTCCCAATGCATGGAACCGATTAACCTCCTGTCAGTCAACATAGGCATATTGCAAAAATAAACGGTAAATCGGTTTAGGTTTTGATGTTCTAGATTTACATGAATTTTATGGCTCGATTAAAAAATATCAGAAGCATCAAACATTTAATAACCATTAGTATCAGTCTGCTGCTAATCTTTGTTGGTTTAACGGGATGTCAATCTCAAGCCTCTAATGACCAATTAGATCAATGGCATAAAGAAGCGATCGCCGAGAATGAAAGACTTACCGAAACCTATTCCTCAGACTTGACTAATAAATGGGTACTCAGAATTCAGGGACAAATCCAGAAACCGATCACTCTCAATTGGTCTGAAATCGAAAAGCTCTCTACTACCACAATTAATAGCATCAAGCCCCATGCAGGAAGTCTCAAAACACCTATCGAATTTCGAGGAATCTCTGTTGAAAAAATATTAGAACAGGCTGGCGTTGACAATGGCGTTGAAGAAGTGACAATCATTGCATCTGATGCTTACTATGCCACTGTATCGGTTAAAGATTTGTATCTTAATCAGGCTTTGTTAGCGATCTCAGAGAGCGGCAAGCCAATACGGCGCAATGAAGGAGGTCCAATTCATTTGGTCTACTATAGAGGTCCCGAAATCAATCAACAAACATTAAACAAACAAAGCTGGGTTTTCTATGTGACACATCTTGTTGTCGGAACAGAACCCTTACGCTTAAAAGTTGAAAACAACATTTTACAGCGAGCTGATTTAGAAAAGCTGCCAACGCATAAAATCACCGCGTTAGTTGGTTATAAAATCGGTTGGAAACCAGAACAGGTTCAGCTTATCGGCATTAAAATACGAGATATCCTTCGCAGTCAAAATGTGATCATTCCACCGAATTCTATTCTAAAAGTTCGACGTAAAGCTATGGATGATCTTCAACCACAAAAATCCGTAAAGATTCCCGCAAACTTAATTGACAATTGTGATGTGATGTTGGCTTATCAATGGGGTGCAGATTCTCAAAATATTCCAGCAAGTAAAGGTGGTCCACTCACCTTAGCCTATGGCAATAATTGTCCAAATGAAACTGTTAAGAATTTAGCTTGGCTGCCATTCGTCGAATCTATATCAGTTGAACCTGCGGAAATTAAGCCATGAAAATTAACACTTCTAAGCCTAAATCTTGGGAGCTAAATTCGCAAGGGAAAAAGCGTTCAAGACGAAAAAAACTAATCGTGTTTCGTTCGATTCAAACTCGGATGATTACAGCCATTACATTCTTGATTATTCTCGTTGTCACAGCCATAATCTGGTTATGGGCAACCAATGAAATGGAATTCTATCGTACTCAAAAGATTCAACAGGTGGAATCTTTTGCCACAGCCTTTGGACAAACTCTACAGTTGGAGTTGGCAGAGAAAAATTGGGCAAATATGCGGACTAAGATGAATATCATTTTGCAAAGTAATGAAGATTTTGTCTATGTAATGGTAGATGATCGCCAAGAAAATCATCAAATAGTATCGGCGGCTCCTATTGAGATTGCGGGAAAGTTTATGACTGATTTAGTCCCAGTCTCGGTGAGCCAAAAGGCTATTCGCTTTGGAGAAAAAGATTTCAAAACTAGCCTCAAAGCTAGAATTACAGAAACTTATCTACTGCGTAATATCGAATTTCCACAAGGCGTATTACGAGCTAAAAAAGGAGAGAGAATCATTGAAGCAGCGATCGATATTCCTGATAGCTACGTTGCTGAAAAAGCGAATGGTACATTTCGAGTAGGGATTACTCTGCGGAAGATGGATGGACAGATTGTGAATGCGGTAACTAAAACCTTAGCAGTTGGCGCGATCGCATTGTTATTGGGCATTATTGCGGCATATTACTTGGCTTGGGTATTGAGCCAGCCAATTTTGCGTTTGCGTGAGAGTGCTGCACGCCTTGCTTCAGGGGAGTTAGATCACCGCGTTACGATCCATAGCCAAGATGAGCTTGGCGAATTAGGTCATTCTTTTAATGATATGTCTGATTCATTGCAAGCTTCTTTTGGACGACTTAAAAAAACCTTAGATTCATTTGAACGATTTGTGCCTGAAAAATTTCTACAGGTGATCGCCCCAAGGGGGATCGAGAATATAGAGGTTGGTGAGTTTGCTAAACGCAATATGACAATTCTATTCTCGGATATTCGAGGTTACACTGCGCTTTCAGAGTCTCAAACACCTGAAGAAACATTCAAATTTCTCAATGAATATATTTCCTATGTTGTCGCCGCCATTGATGAAAATGGTGGTTTTATTGATAAATACATCGGTGATGCAATCATGGCTTTGTTTGATGAATCACATACCGATAGAGCTTTAAAAGCGGCGATCGCTATGCAGTCAGAAATTGCGAAGTTTAACCAAAAGCGATCGCAAATGGGCTTAATGCCAATTGCCAGTGGCATAGGCATTCATAGAGGAGTGGTAGTGATGGGAACCGTTGGCTCGACGTTCCGTATTGACTCGACCGTAATTGGTGATGCTGTAAATGTATCGTCTCGCATTGAGAGCTTAACTAAAATTTATAACTGTGAAGTCTTAATCAGCGACTCGGTAGTTGACGCTTTAACAAATCCAGAGGAGTTCCGGCTGGAACAGGTTGAGGAATCAGTAAAGGTGAAGGGTAAAGAAACTGCGATCGCGCTATATCGATTGCATTTGAATAATACCAATTCACAAAAGTGTGCCGACACTTCTGTGGATTAAAAACCAACCCTTGCAAGGGTTTTAAATGTTTTTTATGTCTTAACTTCTCTGGCTAAAGCTCTATCAAGACCATTGATAATAAATTCGAGCCCGAAATCGAAGTCATGAATACCATCATAGCGACCATCCATAACGTAATGCGTGAGCTGATTCATATAGGGGTACTTGTCAACAGGGATGAGCGAAAGCCCCATTGCGGCTGCTTCGGAATAGTCTGTCTGTCTGATTGGAAAGTTTAGCTCCTGAAGCGTGAACCCATAGATGTGACTATCGATCGCATTCCAAGCATGATCCGCCATCTCGAAGGAAAATCCAGCTTCTCGCAAACAGCCTAGCGTCGCATCTATATAGCGCAACATCGCTGGTCCTACATTCATCCGTGACATCAGCTCCATCGCCGCCCAAGGATGTCGCAACAGCATTTCATGCGCTGAGGTCGCCCGTCGTCGCATGGCAGTTTTCCAATCAATGTCAAGCACAGGCACTTCAATCTCACCGACCACAATGTCCACAATGCCATCTAATAGGTCATCCTTATCGGCAACATGGTTATACAGCGACATCGCCTTAACCCCCAATTCTTGAGCAAGTTTCCGCATTGAGAGCGACTCAATACCGCCTTCATCAGCTAAGCAAATAGCTGCACGTAAAATCCGTTCTCGACTTAACGGAACATGGGGCAATGTATCTGAGCTGCTCGTTTTAACCATCTAACCTTTCTCAAATCGATCCGTAGCGAACAGAGATAATACCAAAACACAAAATGGCTATGCCATTTTGTGTTTTTAAAACCCTTTCTGGGTTTGGTTTTTAATTCACAGAAATATCGTCAAACCTTTTTTGAATTGGCATCATCCACCTATAGGAGGATTAATCCGCTTTCCATATTGACAAATTTACTTCATAAGTTAAACTTACAGTGTAAGTCAGCGCGATGGGTTCTTGTTTCTAAGTTATTACCAAAAAATTTATTAGCTTGGTTTTGAGCACACAGTGCTGTATTTGGAGAGAGCTATGACAAAATCTAATCCCCTCACCCCTGCCCAAGGGGATCTCAAAATGAATCTCAAAATGAAAGCGATCGTCCAGACCGAGTATGGCTCAACAGATGTTTTGAGTCTAGAAGAGATTGACAAGCCCATCTTGTCAGACAATGGTGTATTGGTAAGAGTTTATGCCACTTCTGTCAATTCTGGTGACTGGCATCTGATGCGCGGGACTCCATTCTTGATCCGATTTCTATTTGGTGGAGTATTCAAGCCCAAATTTAAGACTCTTGGGATGGATGTGGCGGGTCGGGTTGAAGCCGTTGGTAAAGATGTCACTCAGTTTCAGCTTGATGACGAGGTCTTTGGCGACCTATCCGAATGTGGTTTTGGCGCATTTGCCGAGTATGTCTGTGCAACTGAAGCAGCCTTGGTACTTAAGCCTGCCAATATCTCATTCGAGGAAGCGGCTACTGTTCCTGCGGCAGCTCTTGCGGCTTTGCAGGGATTGCGAGATTTTGGGCAGATTCGGTCTGGACAGAAGGTATTGATCAATGGAGCTTCTGGTGGCGTAGGTTCTTTTGCAGTGCAGATTGCGAAGATATTTGGTGCTGAGGTGACGGCTGTATGTAGCACTAAGAAAATGGAGATGGTGCGATCGCTTGGTGCTGACCATGTGATTGATTACAATCAAACCGATGTCACTAAAAATGGACAGCTTTACGATCTGATTTTTGATACTGCCGCTTACCGTTCAGTTTTCGACTACCTGCCATTATTAACGACCGAAGGAACCTATGTGTTAGTCGGCGGTTCCACGGCTCGATTTTTTCAAGTGATGTTTTTTGGAGCTTGGATTTCGAGAATCAGTCACCGCCAAGTAAAATGCTTGGCTTCAAAACCCAATCAAGCAGATCTATTCATTTTGAGAGATCTGCTTGCAGCTAGAAAAATTACTCCCTTTATTGATCGCCACTACAGCCTGAGTGAAGTCCCGACCGCAATTCGTCACCTCGAAGAGCGTCAGGTAACAGGAAAAGTTGCGATCGTTGTTTAAAATGCATCATCCCAAAAATTGAGTAGCAGTGCTTTACACTGCTACTCAATTTTATTTGCCTATGAACAGGTAGGATAGAATTAATTACTGAGTATTATCAAATCAGTGATAATTCATCTAAGCAAAACCATTGGAGACAAAACAATGACAGTTGCGATCGCAAAAAAGATGACCTTTGAGGAGTTCCTCGAACACAACGACGGGACAGATATTTTATATGAATTAGAAAATGGAGAACTAATTCCTGTGTCTTCTGAAAGTGATATTAATCAACGAATTGCAATGTTTCTAGTTGCCTACTTTTTACAGATTGGCATTTCCCACAGTCGTCTGAGAATGAAAGCGGAAATAGCGGTGCATAGCCGACAGGTGAATGTACGAGTCCCAGATTTAATAGTTTATTCTGAGGAATTGGCGATCGCTATGCAAGGAGCAACCCGATCGCTAGTATTACTAGATATGCCACCACCATTGTTAGTCGTTGAAGTGGTCAGTCCCAATCAAGCCAGTCGAGATTATCGCTACAAGCGCACTGAGTATGCGGCGCGGGGTATTGCTGAATATTGGATTGTTGATGCGATCGCGCAAAAAGTAACAGTCTTAGAATGGGTAGAAGGATTTTATGAAGAGAGGGTTTATGAAGGTGAGCAAGCGATCGCTTCGCCGATATTTGCTGATATTCAGTTAACGGCTGCTCAAGTTTTACAGAACAGTTAAGATCGTGTCAAGACTTTTTGAAAGCATTATTATGTAGATTAGAAGGTCTCGCTACAAAATAGACTCCAAACAATAAATTGATTTCAAGAGGTTGGGTTATGTCTACAGATCCAGAGAAACCGCAAACTCCATCAAGAACTATTCCCAAATGGCTGATATGGGCAATTTCTAAAGACAATAACTATCAACCAACAGTGTTTGGACATGTTGCATTATCTAGTGCTTTACTCTCGATTGCGGTAATCGCTTGGATCATCATGTTCTTAATTAGTAATGTATGGGAAAAAGAATGGATTTTCAAACCTGAAAGAATCTCCGTAGAACAATTAGAATCTGCTACGGTAAAGCTATCACCAACAATATATGAGCGCAATAGAATCATCTCGCAATTTCAAGAGATTGAGAGACTTGCTGACACGCACGCCAAAATAATGGGATTTTTTTATAAACAGTACTATATCTCGTTGGCGACGATGGGAGCATGTGCTGCCTTAGCGATCGTCAGTCTCTTCTTTATTAGTAAGGTGGGTTGGGAAAGAGTCAATAATGCTCTTATAAATATCTTTATCGTAACCAGTGGAATTGTAATCTTTTATGGCAATATGTCCCTGATATTTCAACAAAAAGATAATCTTGAAGCTAGCCAAAAGATATATGTCAATTATTTGGGCTTAAGAAATGAGGTTTTGAGTTATTTAGCAACGGGTGAAACGATCGCTAACGAGAGTTTAGCCCCAGCTAAATTTATTCATTACGTGGATAGGGAATTAAAGTCGATCAGCTTTATCCGACTGGGTTTCGATCCTAAGTCAATTCCAGACTTTTCAAAGCAATTTTATGACAAACCTGCAACTTCCAAGTAGTTACTCCCTTCCCAGTGAATGACTAGTGGTGGGCGGCGGAGCCTCGCACCACTAATCATTCACTTTATAACGCCTATTCTTTGGGTGAGAAATATTATGGCAAAAATTGAACGACGACTTCCTCATAATGTGAGTGGTGATTTTTATGTTGATAGTACTTGCATTGATTGTGATACCTGTCGATGGATGGCTCCAGAGATATTTCATCAAGTAAATTCGCAGTCTGCTGTTTATCATCAACCCACCAATGAAATCGAACGACTC